>JAOPWF010000515.1 GCA_025965815.1 Mycobacterium sp. | reverse complement strand
CCATTCGTTAAGGCTGTGGTACCTGTATAGCTCCGTGGATCAGTCGCGGCGCTGGTCCGAGCCGTGCTGCCAACGCGGCGGTACCTGCGGCCGTCCCGCGCTGCCACAATCGGCGCACTGCGGACATGGCCTACTGCGCTGCGGCGGCTGGCGTCATGGCCACCTGCGCCGCGCGGATTGTCCTTGCGCTGAGCCTATTTTCGAGTCTGGCTCAATGGGCCATGGTCATCATCATGACCCGAGGAATGGCCCGGTACCACGCCACCGGCCGACTCCGCCGACCGCACGCCCGAGCCGCGTCGACCTCTGGCCGCTCGCTGATGCCCCGGCGCGGCGGTCCCGGTTGACCGGTCCCCGCGACGTGCTGAAGGCGCCCCGGCGCTGGGCGCTCGCCAGCCCAGTCGCGCACTTGCCCGGGTGGCCACATCAAGCACCAGGGAGCCCAGGGTCTCAACCCCGGCTTCCTCGAGGCGGAACTGCGGCATCATCACCGAGAGAGCCGCCACCGCTCGACCGCCGGCGTCATGAACGACCGCGCCCACAGCGCAGACGCCCTCACGGAAATAGGCCAGGTTGACCGCGTATCCGTATGCGCGGACGTCCGCGATGAGCGTACGCAAGCCTTCCGGGGACGTGATGGTGCTTTCGGTCGTCTGGGACAACGGCTGCGCTATGTAGCTCTCGAGCAGTTCATCGTCGTCGGCCAGGAAGGCCAAACCCGACGACGACGCGTGCGCGGGCCAGATCTCTCCGACTGTCGCTACCGAGACCACTGACTGCTTGGAAGGTATCGAGTCGATGCAGACTGAATCGCGACCCGCGAGCACGCTGAGCAGCGCCGTCTCGCCGGTACGCTCATGCAGTTCCTCTTCGGCCCATCGAAGCTCGCGGCGGAGATCGATGTTGCCGGAGGCCGCGGCCGCGAGCGTCACGCAGCGAGGCCCGAGTCGGTACCGGGTGTCGTCGAGTTGCACCACGTACCCGTGCGCCTGCAGCGTCCGAGCCAGCCGGAACGCGGTAGCCTTGCTCACCCCGATCTGACCGGCGAGGCCTGTTACACCAACCGGACCGTCGAGGAGCGCCTCAAGAAGACGTAAGGCGCGCTCCACGGAAGCTATGCCACCGTCCGTCGCCACGACGCTTCTCACCTCCCATTACATCGGTGTACCGCGAGCGGACGCGGACAGAGGCGAAATCGTCGCCGCGACGACGTCGATCGGGTCGGATGAGTGTACAGCGTCGGCGTCCTGCTCCTTACATTCTGGCCAGACACAATGCCGGCCAACGCGGGCGCCGCCGTCGGGGGCGGCGTGGTGCGGTTGGACAGGATCATCGTTGTATCTGCATTCGTCACAGGAAACGTAGGTCCGCCCCCTCACTGGCCGGAAGGACAGTCTCGGCATAGAGCCGTCGCCAGCCGCGTTCCGGCAGCGGCGGCGGCTGAAAGTCGGCCCGGCGGCGCGCCAGCTCCTCCTCAGCGACCAGAAGGTCGATGCGTCGCTGCGGCACGTCGAGGCGAATCAGGTCGCCGTCCCGGACCAAGCCGATCGGGCCACCGACCGCGCTCTCAGGGCAGCAGTGCAGCACCACCGTGCCGTACGAGGTTCCGCTCATCCTGGCGTCGGAGACTCGCACCATGTCGGTGACCCCCAGGCTGGCAAGCTTGCGAGGGATCGGTAGCGAGCCAGCCTCGGGCATTCCAGCGGCCACCGGGCCCGCGTTGCGCAGGACCAACACATGCTCGGCGGTGACGTCGAGGGCCGGATCGTCGAGCCGCCGGGCGGCGTCCTCGGGAGAATCGAAGACAAGCGCCGGACCGGTGTGCCGCATCAGCGACGGGGTTGCCGCCGAGGCTTTGATGACGGCCCCGTCGGGGGCTAGTGATCCGAGGAGGACAGCAAGCGCTCCCGGCGGACCGAGCGGCCGGTCAATCGTCCGGATGGTGTCCTGCCATTCCGCCGGCCCACGAACGCCGCTGAGAACGTCGCCGAGCGGACGTCCGCTCACACCGACATGCTCGAGGTCAAGCTGCTCACGTAGAGACGTCAGGAGGACGGGAAGTCCGCCGGCCCGGTGGAAGTCCTCCATGTAGCCACGGCCCGAGGGCTTCAGGTCCAGCAGCAAGGGCGTGGTCCTGGATACCCGGTCGAAGTCATCCAGGCGCAGGTCGACCCCGGCGCGCCTGCTGATCGCCAGGAGATGCACGATCGCGTTCGTCGATCCGCCAATAGCGGCCAGAACGCGCAGGGCGTTCAAGAAGGCACTTCGGGTCAGCACCTGTCGAGCGAGGATCGGGTCCCGTGCCAACTCGGCTGCTCGGCGCCCAGAGGCTACCGCGTGGCGCAGCCGGTCTCCCGTCGGCGAGGGAGGTGTTGCCCCGCCCGGCAGCATCATCCCGAGCGCTTCGGCCATGCATGCCATCGTGGAGGCGGTACCCATCACCATGCAGGTCCCGGCCGTCGTGGCCAGCGCCCCCTCGGCCTGGGCGATGCGCTCGTCGCTCAACTCTCCGGCGCGATGCCTGGCCCATAGCCGACGGCAGTCCGTGCACGCACCAACCCGTTCGCCCTCCCATGAGTTGGTGAGCATCGGACCCGTCACCTCGATGACGACTGGTACGTCGCTGACCGCGGCGGCCATCATCTGGGCTGGCACCGTTTTGTCGCAGCCACCGACGAGCACCACCGAATCCATCGGCTGGGCGCGGATCAGCTCCTCAGTCTCCATCGCCAACAGGTTGCGAAACAGCATCGAGGTAGGCGACAGCAGCGTCTCGCCAAGGCTCATCGTCGGGAACACCATCGGCAGGCCGCCCGCCTCGATGACCCCGCGCTTGACATGCTCGACAATGCCAGGAACGGCGCGGTGGCAAGGGTTGTAGTCGGAGGTGAGGTCGGCGATCCCCACCATCGGCCGCGCCAGGTCGTCGCGGTCGTAACCGGCACCGGCCAGGAATGCGCCTCGCAGGAAGCGACTGAACCCCGGGTCCCCATAGGACGTGGTCCCGCGCCCAGGGCCGGTTGCGCCGTCGACGTTCACAACAGCCCTCCGGTGGTCCGTGCCAACCCGTGACTCGTCACGTCGGCCATCCGGCAAGCAGCTCTTTGGCAATGTGTTGACCGACCGGCAGGCAGGCCGTCGCGGCTGGCGATGGTGCATTGAGCACGTGCAGCACAGGGCCTGCGCGACGGAAGAGGAAGTCGTCGACCAGTCGACCGTCTCTGGCCACGGCCTGGGCCCGCACACCCGCGGTCGAGCGCCGTAGGTCGTGCGGGCTGAGCTCTGGCAGCATCTCCCGCGCGGCCTTGGCCAACGACCGTCCGGCCAGGGAACGCACTATCTCCCGCAAACCCGTTTTGCCGTAGCGCCGCGCCAGCCGCCACGAGCCGACGTACCTGAGGGCCGCGAACAGGTCCGCGGGGGACACCTTCGACCAGGAGTAACCCTCGCGAGCCAAGGCCGGAACCGCGTTGGGACCCACGTGTACGACACCGTCGAGCCCGCGGGTCA
>JAOPWF010000512.1 GCA_025965815.1 Mycobacterium sp. | reverse complement strand
CGATTTCGCACGGTCCGTCTCGACATAGCTGACACCGTGCGCATGAAGAGATCGCCGAGTTCCTTGTCGCGGTCACCGCAAACCAGGACCCGTGAACGGCTTGCGAGAAAACGTGTTGGCACGAAATAGGACCCGACCAGGCCCAGATTGACCAACAGCCGCTGGGGAAAGCGCGGGAATGACGAGCAGATCACCATCCCTTTGAGCCGCCCCGGGTGATCCGCTGCATACCTCGCGGTGAAGAGCCCGCCCATCGAAGAGGCAATAATCGTTACCGGCGCAAGTTCGAGCCGCTCGATAAGATCGGCCAGGTCGGCGGTGGAACCTTCAGCGTTGTTGGCGCGAGGTCCAGATTCGCGGTAGTCGTAGACGATCGTGCGGAAGTATTGCGCAAAAAACGGGGCCTGGTATTTCCAGAAGTCCATGGTCAGTAGAGCGCCGTTGGTGAAGATCAGATTTGGCGCATTGCGCGGTCCAAGATCAAGGTAGGGCAGATCCTCGCCATCGATCCGGATTGATTTCCTTGCGCTCGCTTTGACGTTGTCCCAGTCGGCCTGCGTCACAGTCATCGTTGCACTCCTCGAGCAAGGAACTGAGTCATCAACCGACGAAACCATAACGATACGATCCGGCCGGTGGCTTTGACGATAGATTGAATCTTCTCGACAACTTCTTGCTCTGCCCGCAGGTACATACCTCCGGAGATCCCACCCGAGTATTTCTGCAGTCAGGGCTCGGCAGCTGAGGCTTCCAGCTTGGCCACCATTGCGGCGATGCGACGGGTGCGGGTCTCGGCGGCCTTCGCGCCCAATACCGACGTCACGTGGGCCTTCTTGGCGCTCGGAGCCAACTTGTTCCAGGCAGCGAGGGCCGCGGGTGAGGCGTCGAGCGCCGCCTGCAGGTCCTCGGGAACCTTCACCGTGCGGGGCGCCGTGTCCACCGCGAGCTCGACATCGATGGCGTCGCCGCCGGAGATACCGGACTCCTTGCGACGGTCGGCGCTGAACGGCAGCAGATACCTACCACCCATCACGGCCACCGTGGAGCGGTACTCGTAACCGTTCACGCTGACCACTACGGCCGGCCGTTTTCCTGCCCCGAGGGCGCCCACCACTTCGGCGGGCACTTCGATCCCGGTGTTGTTGCCCATCTGCAGCATCGTGGTCGCGAACTTCACCGTCAGGGTCTATCGCGTGAACGGTCGAAACACAAGATTGGTCCACAGGAAAAGAGGGCATCGTGGAGGTATGAGAATCGGTTTCATCGGCCTGGGAAGAATGGGTTCGGGCATGGCCGCGAACCTCGTCAAGGCCGGTCACGAAGTGATCGTCTACAACCGCTCGCCGGACAAGGTCGAGGCGCTAGTCGCGCAGGGTGCCGTGGCTGCCCGTTCGGTGGCCGAGGCCTGCCGCGCCCCGGCGGTGTTCACCATGCTGGCCGACGACGCCGCGGTGCGGGCCGTCACCTTTGGGGACGGCGGAATCGTCGACTCGCTGCCCGATGACGGAATCCACGTGTCCTGCTCCACCATCAGCGTCGACCTGTCCGAGCGCCTGACCGGTGCCCACGTCGGGGCAGGCCAGCAATTCGTTGCCGCACCCGTTTTCGGTCGGCCCGAGGCGGCCGCCGCGGGCAAACTGTTCGTGGTGGCCGCGGGCGATCCGCAGTCGGTCAAGAAGGTGTCACCGCTCCTCGACGCGTTCAGCCAGCGCACCTTCGTCATCGACGAGACTCCCAGCATTGCGAATCTGGTCAAGCTCAGCGGGAACTTCCTCATCGCCTCGGTCATCGAGTCGCTGGGCGAGGCGATGGCCCTAATCGCCAAGGCAGGCGTCGACAAACTGCAGTACCTCGACATCCTCACCTCAACGCTGTTCGGCTCCCCCGTCTACCACACCTATGGTCGGCTGATCGCCAACGGACACTTCGAGCCCGCCGGCTTCGCCGCGCCGCTCGGCCTGAAGGATGTCCGGCTGGCGCTCGCCGCCGCCGACGATCTGCGGGTGCCGCTGCCCGTCGGCAGCCTGTTGCGCGACCGATTTCTCACGTTGCTGGCCCAGGGCGGCGAGAACCTGGACTGGTCGGCCGTCGGTGCGCTGGCGGCCTGGGAAGCCGGCGGCCCCAGCCCGGTCTCCGAGCGCTAGTTCGACACGACGCCGCGCAGGCCCCCTTCGCCGAAGACCGGCTGGAGCATCGCGGAGAAGTCCGGACCCCGGCGCAGCATCTGGCCGCCGTCGACTTTGATCACCTGCCCGGTGATCCAGCTGGCGGCGTCGCTGAGCAGAAACACCGCCAGATTCGCGGTGTCATCCACTTCGCCGACCCGCGGCAACGGCGTGTTGACCCGGTAATCCTCGCTGAGCTCCGGTGAACTCATCACGGGCGCAACGAGTTCGGTGCGTTTCAGCCCGGGCCGGATGGAGTTGAAGCGCACACGCGAAGCACCCGGCTCGTCGGCGGCCGGCATCATCAGATGGTCCACCGCAGATTTGGTCACGCCGTAGGCGCCGAACCAGCGGTGCGTATTGCTCGCCGCGATCGACGAGATGGCGACGAACGACCCGCCGCCGCTGCGGACCAGCAGCCGCCCGGCGTGTTTCACAACGTACATGGTGCCGTTCACATTGAGGTCCACCGTGCGGCGCCAGGCCTCGGAGTCCATCTGAGTGAGCGGGCCAATGGCCTCGCTGCCGCCGGCGCAGTGCACCACGCCGTCGAGCCGGCCGCGGCGGGCGGCCGCGGCGTCGACGGCCATGGCGACCTCGTCCTCGTTGGTGACGTCGGCGGGCTCGTAGTCCACCGAGCCCACACCGTCGCCGGGTTCGCCTTGATCTCGTCCGCGGCCGCCGCCAGCTTGTCCGCGTTGCGACCGACGATCATCACATCGCCGCCGGAAGCGACAATCGCTGCCGCGGCGGCCTTACCGATTCCGCTGCCACCACCGGTGACCAGATACGTCCTCCCCGACAGCGACAACAGCACCGAGACCCCTTCGTCAAAAAACTAGAACACGTTCTAGCGTACGTCGGACGGCCGGTCCGCCGAAGGGGTTTCTATGGCTGGTCGCGGCTGGACACCTTCGAGCGCGGCGCCGTGCGCCAGTCGTCGACGTCAGGCGGCATCGCGATCGGCGCCCTGTTGTCGTTGTGCACCGACCAGTGCGCATGGCCCAGTTGGTGAATGTGAAAGCCATGACGAAGCGCCTCGGAGAATCCCATCGCGTCCGCAGCCGCGTTCACCGAATCCTTGATCAACAGCGACGCCATGGTGGGCACCTTCGCGACGCGACTCGCGAACTCCAGGGTCTTACAGTCCAACTGGTTGACCGGGAAAACCTTGGACACCATACCCAACCGGTAGGCTTCGTCGGCGTCCAGCGAATCACCGGTCAGCAGAAGCTCTTTGGCTTTACGCGGGCCGAATTCCCAAGGATGCGCATAATATTCAACGCCGGGCATTCCCAACCGCACACCTACGACATCGGAGAACTTGGCGTTGTCGGCGGCGACGATCAGGTCGCACGCCCAAATGAGCATCAACGCGGCGGAGATCGCGTTCCCCTGGACCTGCGCAATGGTGATCTTGCGCAGATCGCGCCACCGGCGGGTGTTGTCGAAGAAGTAGTGATATTCCTGCAGATAGAGCTTTTCGACACCCTCCCGGGTGGCGCCGCGGTCACGGAAACTCGGGTGCTGATCCGGCCCCGGTTGGTATTCCGCCATCGACACCTCGGAGCCGAGATCGTGGCCGGCGGAGAAATTCTTCCCACGCGCGCCGAGGATGATCACTCGCACCTCGTCGTCAGCCTCGGCACGCAGGAACGCCTCGTCGAGTTGTACCAGCAGCCCGCGGTTCTGCGCGTTGTGCGCCTCAGGCCGGTTGAGCCAGATCCGCGCGACGCGCCCGTCGTCGAGAGTCTCGTACGTTACGAACTCAGGCTTATCCGGGCTGGCCATTACGGATACCTCGTTTCCGTCTGGTGATAAGACGGGTTCCACCGTACTTTTACCGTCTGGATGACCGGCAGCCGGTCTTACCCAACTACCTGGTTGGGTAAGCTCCCGGTCATGACCACCGCCAAGGCACCGACGCCGCTCCGCCCGCGGGCCACCGCAGCCGATGATCCATTGTCCGCCAGTCGGGTCCGCGTCCTGGTCGACGCGTTCGGCGGCAAGGCGCTGGCTGCCATCGTCAAGGTCAGCGCCTCGCAGCCGACCCGCTGGGCACGCGGCGATGAGCGGCCGGGCCCCCGCGCGGCGCCGTTTCTCATCGACCTCGAGCACGTGCTCGCCCGTGCGCGGCTGGTGTGGGGCTCCGATGCCGCCATCACCTGGATGAGCAGCCCCAACACCCTGCTGGAAGGCGCCCGGCCGCTGGACGTGCTGCAGAGCCGCGGGCCTTCCTCGGTGCTGGACGCGCTCGACGCGGAGACGTGGGGTGGGGGCTCCTGAGTGCTGGTCTACCGCGTGTTCCCGTATCTCGCTTCGGCAAGGTCGGGTCAACCCGGGCACCCGCTCTACGAACACCACCCGCAGCGCGGCGGTCGCATCGACCACCCCGACTACTACGTCTGGTACCTGCCCCGGCAGCCGGACGCGGCGTGTGGTGAGTCGTTCGGCAACCTCGCCGAGTGGGACGACTCGATGTTCGAGTTCCCGCTGATTCCCGACGCACGCAGGGCGCTGGGGACCTTCATGCTCCCCGACGACCTGCGGATTCTCGACCTCGACAATCCACGCCAGCTCGTCCGGCTCGGACTACGCCCGACGCAGGTCGTCCAGCGCAACCTGGCGGTCACTCAGCAGTGGGGACATCAGATCTGGAGCGAGGAATCCACCACGCCCGGCGAGCGACGCTGGCAGGCGGTGCAGTGGTGGTCCTACCACCGCCCGTCGTGGACGGTGCTGGCGAGTTGGCTCAAGCCGGAGCTCTATGAGGTGACCGAGCTGTCCCTGGAGCACCCGGCCGTGCGTAACGCGGCGTCGACGCTACTGCGCAAAATCCGCTAGCCGCTGCTCAATTTGAGTGGCCCGCGGTCGATCACATCACGCAGGAACGCGATGTCGATGCCGGCCCCATCGGAGACCTCTTCCAGGGTGGCGACGTCCTTGCGTAGATAGCGTTCCGACTTCGGGAACGCGTCGAGACCAAGGTGGCGAATGTAGTCGAATGCCTTGCTGTTTCCGCTCAACGCGCCCAACACCGAGACGAACGTCTCCGGGTCGACACCGGCGGCCT
>JAOPWF010000498.1 GCA_025965815.1 Mycobacterium sp. | reverse complement strand
TTCCGCGCCGACCTCCGACAACCCGAGGTGGCGGACGTAGCCCGCCTGGATCATTTCGGCGATCGCCCCGACGGTGTCTTCGATCGGCACCTGCGGGTCGAGCCGGGCCGGCCGGTAGACGTCGATGTGGTCGACGCCGAGCCGCTGGAGTGAGTAGGCAAGCGAGGTCTTGACGGCAACGGGACGGCCGTCGAAGCCCAGAAATGAGCCGTCCGGACCGCGCTGGGCGCCGAACTTCACGCTGAGCTGGGCCTGCTCGCGGTCCCGCCCGCGCAGGGCTCCACCTAGCAGCATCTCGTTGTGACCCATGCCGTAGAAGTCGCCGGTGTCGAGCAGGTTGATGCCGGCATCGAGCGCGGCGTCGATGGTGGCGAGGCTCTCGGCGCGGCCGGCGGGCCCGTACATATCGATCATACCCATCAGACCGAGGCCGATTGCCGAGGTACGTCCGAGGGTTCCTAGGTTCTTGGTTTTCATGACCCCAGCGTGCGTCGGCTGTGGGAGTCACACCAGAGCATTGCTGAACCGGGGACCGGTGATCCCTGGCACGCCGTTCGCCGTCGCGGCACGATGACGTGGTGGACCGCGACTCGTTGGCTGACTTCCTGCGTTCCCGGCGTGAGGCCCTGACGCCCGCTGCGGTCGGCTTGGCCGCCGGGCCCCGGCGCCGCGCAACCGGCCTACGCCGCGAGGAGGTCGCCCAGCTCACCGGCATGTCGGTGGACTACTACGCGCGGCTCGAGCAACGGCGTGCACCTCAGCCCTCGGTGCAGATGCTTTCGGCGTTGGCGCGCACGCTGCGGCTCGGAGTCGATGAACGCGACCACCTCTACCGACTCGCCGGTCACCCGGCCCCGGACCGGACCGGTTCGTCGACGTATGTCCGTCCTGCACTGATACACGTGCTCGACCAACTTGACGACTGTGCGGCGTTCGTGTGCTCCGACGTGGAAGTGATGCTCGCGCAGAACCGGCTGTCAGTGCTGCTGATGGGGGATCACCGGTCGCGTAACGCCGGGGTGCAGGACAGTATCACGTGGCTGTGGTTCGCCGACCCGGGCTCACGG
The DNA here is from genome assembly GCA_025965815.1 of Mycobacterium sp. Classification (GTDB taxonomy): domain Bacteria; phylum Actinomycetota; class Actinomycetes; order Mycobacteriales; family Mycobacteriaceae; genus Mycobacterium. The sequence goes on along the minus strand of JAOPWF010000498.1, from coordinate 7,602 downwards.
GAGTTGTTTCCCGCAGAAGATCACGAGCGTGAGGGTCGTATCCGCGTCGCCAACCTTCGGGCCAGTTGGTCGCGGCGACGCGGCGACGCCGACGTGCAGGCACTCGTCGACGATCTGCTCGAACGGAGCGAGGAGTTCCGCCGGCTCTGGGACCGACACGAGGTGGGTCTGCGGCACGAGGACCACAAGACGTTCGTGCATCCACGGGTCGGCAGGATCACCGTTGACTGCGAGATCCTCGCCACCGCGGACGAGGGTCAGTTCCTGGTGATCCTGAGCGCGCCCCCCGCGTCGGAGTCGTACAACAAACTCAAACTGCTCGGCGTGCTGGGGGACCAGGAAGTCGGCGCCTGAGCGGGGTTAGTGTCAGTGGGTGGACGCTTACGCGGCCGGGCAGCTGAGCCGCTCCCTCGACAGGTTGCATTCGGTCAGCTATTTCCTGCCGGAGGCCAACGAGAAGTTCGGCGAGCTCGGCATGGATTCTCGAATGCACTACTTCGCCAGCCGGTCGGCTCCGATGGGTGCGGTTACCGCAAATGTCGTTGCCGCGACGTTCTACAACTTCAATCCCGAGTTGGTGGCCGCGGCGATTCCCGCGGCGTGGGAGCTGGCGTCCCCGGCGGCCGTGACCCGGTTGCGTTACGAGATCATCGAGACTGCGCTGCCGAGGGTGCTGGGCGAGGATCTGGCGAACTCGTCGGCGGTGGCGCGTGCTGCTGACATGCTGCGCCGCACCGCCGACGCGATCCCCAACGCCGACGGCCGTCCTCTCTACGGGGCTCATGCCGAATTGGCCTGGCCGGAGCCGCCGTATGCGCAACTGTGGCACGCGATCACGCTACTGCGGGAGTATCGCGGCGACGGACACATCGCCGCTCTGGTGACCCACCGGCTCAACGGCCTTGAGGCGTTGGTCACCCACACCGCAATGGGAATCGGGTTTAAGGCCGACTTCGCCCGGCTGCTGCGCGGCTGGAGCGACGAACAGTGGGCCGCGGCAGTCGAGGGTCTGCGGGCCCGCGGTCTCGTCGATGCGTCCGGCGAGCTCACCGACGAGGGCACCAAGTTGCGATCGAAGATCGAAAATCTCACCGACAAGTTGGCGTACCCACCGTGGCGGACGTTGTCCAACGATCAGGTCAGTGAACTCATCGGCCTGGCTGAGCTGGTCCGTGAAGCCGTGCGGGCCGCCGGGCTGATTCCCACCGCAGGACTTGGCCCGCGTTACGGGCAGCACCGCTGATTATTCGGTTTCGTCTTCCATTTGATCGATCGCGGTGGCGCCGTCGATGGTGCACCGTCACGCGGAGGTCGTCGGTGCGGCGCGCATCGGGAGTCCGCGGCGAGTGCGGTCAGCTGCCAGCCGTGCGTTTCGCATACCCGCATGAGTTGGTGCAGAACGCCGCGCCCGTCCTGATAGGTGATGTGCAGCCGGACGGAGCCGCTGAGCCGGGAGCTCAACCGCCGGGCGAGCGCGTAAAGCCAAGCACGATAACGAAATGCAGCCCCGTCACCGCGACCGCGAGCAGGAGCAGGCCCGCACCGGCCGCCATGCCTATCGCGGCACACTCCCAAATGGCCGCCGCCGTGGTCAGTCCGTCCACCGCGCCGCGTCGGGTGATGATGAGACCGGCGCCGAGCAAGCCGATGCCCGACACGATCTGCGCGGCCACCCGGGACGGGTCCAGAATGACTCCACCCGGCGTCAGTACGTCGCTGAAACCGTACTTACTGATCAACAGGATGAGTGCGGCGGATGTGCCGACGATGGCCTGGGTGCGCAGACCCGCACTCTTGCCTTGGATCTCACGCTCCAGGCCGCCAGCCAGATATCCATGCGGACAAAAATATTGATTTGCTCGATTCGCGATGACTCTCGGGGTGCGCCACCGTCTATATCTGCAAGACCGATCGTGAGGAGAGAACGTTGCCTGAGAGCCCCACTGCCTATCCCGACGTTGCGAGCCGCGAGGATTGGCTTGCCGCCCGTAAGAAACTGCTGGCCCGCGAACGGGAGGTCACTCATCTGCGCGATGCGGTGAACGCCGAACGTCGCCGGTTGCCGATGGTCAAGGTCGAGAAGGACTACGTCTTCGAGGGTCCAGACGGGCCGCTGCGGCTGAGCGACATGTTCGACGGCCGCCACCAGCTATACATCCACCACTTCATGTGGATCGACGCGCGCGACGAGGGCTGCCCGAGTTGCACCGCCGCCGCGGACATGACGTTCACCGAGCGCGACCGGGAGCTGCTGCACGCCAAGGACGTCACCTTCGCCTGCGTTTCGCGCGCACCGTATTCAAGCATCGCCCGTTACCGCGACCAGCACGGCTGGACCTTCCCGTGGTACTCGTCGCAGGACAACGACTTCACCTACGACTACCACGTCACCCTTGACCCCGCCCGGGCGCCGATCGAGTACAACTACAAGTCACTCGACGAACTACACGTTGACGGCATGACCGACGACATGCTCACCGGGGACTGGCCCGGCGCAAGCGTGTTCCTGCGCCGGGGTGACGACGCCTTCCACACCTATTCGGCGTACGCGCGAGGCTTGGACCACTCGTCCGTGGGCTACCCGTTCCTCGACCTGACGCCGTATGGACGGCAGGAGGGATGGGAGGATTCGCCCGCCGGCTGGCCGCAGACCAGTGTGGCCGCGGGCGTGCCATCCGACGGGTCGTCTGACTGACAGGCTGCAATCACAGCGATCGAAACGGTGGCGGGTCGCTGCGCCCCGTGTGAAGGTAATGGCACATGCGGGTGTGGCTGAGCGGCTAGGCACCGGCCTGCAAAGCCGTATACGCGGGTTCGAATCCCGTCACTCGCTCGCACGGTTGTTTGCGGTGGTTACCGCATACGGCCGATTTGTCGGCTGATATACCAGCTACAGGCGGTTTGGACGGCTGCGGCGCATTCCGGTCGTGTCCGCTCGACTGACTCGGCCCCGAAGCGTCTGGCCAGGGTGGCGGATGCGAAGGACGACAGTAAGTCGGACACGGCGAGCGACAACAACACCTCAGCTGAATAGGTTGGGGGGGACGCTGGGAAGCTTGCCGGAAACGCCAACCCCAGCAAGGCGATCCGAATCCCTTCTGAACACGCAAAGGATGGGGCCAGCGTCCCAACCCGCGGATATAGGAAATATGGAGGAGACGCCAGCCCTAGCCTTAACCTGGCATTTCCCCTCTACTCGGCGAGCACCCGGTACACCGTCCCACGGCTAACACCGTGGCTGGCAGCGATGGTGCTCGCTCACTCGCCGGTCGCATGCATCCGCCCGCCGAGCATTCTGGGGCCGCTCACCGGCGCCGCTTCGACTCTCACGAACTTCTGCCCCTGCCGGAGTTGGCCTCTCCAGGCTCGGCCGGTCCCGCACCCGACCGGTTCGCGCTGCCCCAGACCTGGTCTGATCGGGTTCCGGGTGGTGGGCAACGGAACGAAACCCGGGCACTTCACTGCCCGCGGGTACCGCCTCGGCAGATCGGCGCCATCAGTGGTGACTAAGGGCCGGCTCGCGCGGGCGCCGGCCGTCTACAACCACGTCAGGCGCTCCGTCCAGCACGCCGCCCGCCGGATCATCCTCGCCTTTCTGGCGCAACGGGTCATGGCTGGGGCGCACGATGTCCCGCACGACAACGGCGCATAGATGCAACAGACCGAGCAGTTGCACCCCGATGACCAGGCGGTAGGCGTCGGCGCTCAAGCCGTGGTGGCCGGCCCCCGGAATGGTAGGTCACCCGCAGCCAAACGCCGAAGAAGTACAGAATCTCCGCGCCCTGCCAGATCAACAGATCGCGCCAGCGAGGTCGGGCGAGGACCGCCAACGGCGACAGCCATAGCAGGTACTGAGGCGAGTACACCTTGTTGCTGAGCACCAGCGCGGCCACCGCCAGAAAGCGATCTGGCCAATCCGGGGACGGCGCGGAGCACGGAGCACGGAGCTGTGATCAACGTGACCACAGCATCATTCCGGCGGTCGCCAGCGCCACCGCAAACAGGTCGACGTTGATGGTCGCGGTCAGTGCCAGTGCGGGAGACAGGGCAATGAACGGGCCGTCCCAGGGGCGCCCGCGGTTGGTGTGCGACACACACACGACGAGCGCCACTGCGCACACCAACAGCAGCGCGGAGCTGACAAGCCAGTAGCTCTGCTCGCTGCGCTGTGGAGTGCCGTGCGGGTTCAGCCACGAAGACAGCTGCATAAGGGTCGGCGGCCCTGTACTGAGCTGGCGGCTTAACGCTTGGGGAGAGTGCGTCACCGGACGTGGCCTCGCCTACGTCGACGGATGCGCGACTGAGGTCTGCCGCACAACGAACCGGATGTTGCCGGACGCTGCAGAGATCGGGAACGAACTCTGGCTACCCGATCCAGTGCTCAGCGAGCCCATCTTTCCATCCCGCAAGCACTCCGACTACACGCTGGATTCGCGCTGGGATCGCGTCGTCGCAATGGCCGCGGGGTTACGGGGATAAGTCCCCAACACCGGACCGTCAAGCTCGTGCGCCGGTCCACACGGCAGTCAGTGTGGCTGCGACAACCGTCGCCCCGGCCTCTTCACGCTCGTAGCGCCCAGCGTCACGAGGTTAAGGGCGTCGGCGGAGTAAATTTGGTGCATGCCCAGCGACGGTGCTCCTGCCTCGAACCCGCAGCCGCTGCTGGTTCTGGGCAAGATCACCGAGATTCTCGACGCGTTCTCGCTGACCCAGCCGTCGATGACACTGGGGGAGATTCAGCAGGCCACCGGGCTGCCCACCTCCACGGTGCAGCGGCTGGTCACGAACATGGTGGCCCAGGGTCTGCTGGACCGGGCCGGCGACCAGGTCCGAATCGGGGTCCGGATGGCCTACTGGGCCGCGTCCGCGGTCAAGGGGCTGGATCTCCTGGCGATCGTCAACCCGGTGCTCAAAGAAATCCGGGACAAGACCACCGAGACGGCCTGCTTCTTCCAGGTGGAGCAGCGGTTCCGGGTGTGCGTGGCGATCGCCGAAACCCGCCACGCCCTGCGCCGGGACATGTACGTCGGCAAGGTCATCCCGCTCTACGCCGGATCGGCGAGCCGGGTACTGCTCGCCTGGAATCCGGAATTGGCCGAGAAGGTCGCCTCCAGCCCACTGGAGCCGCTGGCGGAAGGCACCGTAACGAGTGCCGACGAATTGCGGTCACTCATCGCGCAGGCCAAAGCCGACGGATATGCGATCAGCGCGGGGGAGCGGGAGGATTCGGCGTCTGGCCTGTCGGCCCCGGTTTTCGATTCCGCCGGAGACGTGGTCGGCGCGTTGACGATCAGCGGCCCGACCATCCGGATGCCGCGCGAGCAGTGTGAGGCATGGGTCGACCTGCTGGTCGGCTACGCCGAGCAGGTGACCCGCACCATCGGTGGCCGCATCCCCGCCCAGCCCGGGCGCTAGCCGCTGATGGACCATTCGAACGCCTCGGTCTTCGACCGGGCGCCTTGAACGGCCTTCGAGCGGTTCGGCTCCCCGAGTTCGGCGAGCATCTTCTCGGTGATGTCGACCACCGACGCCAGGACCTCCGGGGTGAACCAGTCCGGACGGGTGGCGAACAGCAGGTCCTCGGTGGCGGTGTTGCCACTGGCCCCCGGCGCGAACGGGCATCCGCCGAGCCCGCCGAGGGACCCGTCCACCATGGTGGCACCCGCGTCGATCGCAGCGAGCGTATTCGCCACGCCCTGGCCCCAGGTGTCGTGACCGTGGAAAACTATGCGCCGCTGCGGTGTTCGTAGGCGCACCGCCCCGACCAGGTCCCGTACCTGCGCCGGCACCGCCTGCCCCAGCGTGTCGCAGATGACGATGTCGTCAGCACCCCGGGTGCGCGCGTCATTGGCGATGTCGATCACCCGCTGCGGATCGACCGGGCCCTCGAACGGACAGGTGAACGATGTCGCGACGCACAGCTCGATGGAGCCGCCCGCCTCCCGGGCGATCTGAACCGCCGCGGGCATGGCCGCGACGCTGTCCTCGGTGCTCCGGCCGATGTTGGCCTTGTTGTGGGAATCCGAAGCGGAGAAACAGTATTGGAAGTTGCGGGCGCCTGCAGCCGCAGCCTTCTCGACGTGTCGCGGGGTAGCAACCCACACCCAGCATCTCGCCAGCTCGTCGGGCGTCAACGCGGCGATCACCTCCAGGGTGTTCGCCAGCGGCGGCACCAGGTCGGGGCGTGCCATCGATCCCATCTCCAGGGCGGGGAAGCCGAGCGCGAGTAACTGGCGGGCGATCTGAACCTTCCGCTCGGTCGGTAGTAGCTTGCCCGTGAGTTGCAGCCCGTCGCGGAGCGTGACGTCGCGCAGTTCGGCGTGCGGCGCGTAGGCGAATGTCATCTCGGTGCTCCAAACGTGGAAGTGGCTTCGACCCGGTCGATTTCGTCGTCGTCGAGCCCTAGCAGCGATGTGAGCACCTCGCGGGTGTGCTCGCCGAGGTCGGGTCCGACGTTACGAATGGGGAGCGACGCTCCGCCGATCACCGGCACGATTCCGGGAAACCCGACCGACTCCGGCCGGCCGGTGCCGGTGTCGACGTCGAACTGCTGGATCATATTGCGCGAAGCGTACTGTTCGTCGTCACAGATGTCGGCGGCGGTGTAGATGGGGCCAGACGGCACGCCGGCGGCATCGAGCAGTTTCAACGCCTGCTCGCGGGTGAGCCGAGACGACCATTCGGCGATGGCGGTGTCGAGTTCCTCGCGTCGGCGCCAGCGTCCCGCGTTGCTGAGCAGGTCGGGATCGGCACCGAGATCGGGACGTCCGATCGTCTCCATGAAGCGCTGGAAGATCGCATCGCCGTTGCCGGCGATGATGATGCTGGTGTCGTCGCCGCACTGGTACGCGTTGCTCGGCGCAATGCCCTCCATCCGGCCGCCGACGCGTTGCCGGTTGATTCCGTAGGCGAGGTAATCCGGTACGAGCGACTCCATCACCGACAACACCGACTCGTTAAGCGCAACGTCGATGATTCTGTGCTGCAACGGCACTCGGGCGGGCACCTGGTCGCCGCCGCGTCGCGACTCCCGTTCGAACAGCGCCATCACGGCCCCGAACGCCGCATAGATGCCGGCGATGGAGTCGCCGATGGACACGCCCGTCCGTACCGGTGGCCGGTCCGGGTCGCCGACGAGTTCACGCAGACCGCCTGCCGCCTCGGCCACGGCGGCGAACCCGGGCCGCTCGGACAGCGGGCCCGTCTGCCCGAACGCGGAGATGCGGGTGATGACGAGTTCAGGGTTGGCCTCGTCAAGCACGTGTGGGCCCAGGCCCCAGCGCTCGAGTGTCCCCGGACGGAAATTCTCCAGCAGGACATCGCATTTGCGAACGAGATCGAGCACGATGCGCCGGCCCTGGTCGGTCCTCAGGTCGAGCACGATCGACTTCTTGTTGCGGTTGATGGTGCGGTACAGCATCGACGTGTCGCCGGAGTACAGCCGCCAGTTGCGGAGTTCGTCGCCGGTCACCGGACGCTCCACCTTGATCACCTCGGCGCCGAAGTCGGCGAGCATCCGGCCCGCGGTGGGCGCCGCGATGTAGTTGCCCAATTCCAGCACACGAACCCCGTGCAATGGACGAATGTCGTTGTTGCTCATGT
>JAOPWF010000447.1 GCA_025965815.1 Mycobacterium sp. | reverse complement strand
ACCGATCCACGCGCGATCCCGCCAACTGCCGCAGCCAACCCGCTCTACCCGCACTTCTGCTGACTAGGGGTCTGCGGAGCGGAACCCAATCGCTGATGTTCGTCCAGATTCTCGTCAACGCCGGGCGGTCATCGCCGCCAAGCAGGCGCGGTATGCGCGGATTGCCGAAACCACTTGTGTCCGCACTAGGTGCTACCACACTAAGCGACCGGAATTATCCGTCCCGGCTAGCAGCAAACCAACGAACACCATGGCACGTCTAAAAGGAAAAGTCGCCTTCAGAAAGGGGCACATCATGGCCGATAGGACAAAGATTGTGGTAGCTCGGGTGTACCCGAAACCTAGTCGCCTGCAGGAGGTCATCGACGTCTACGCCGGCATTGTGCCGCTCGTCTATGAAGAGCCGGGATGTGAACTGTTCGCCCTGCACACCGACGGTGAGACCGTCTTCGTGGTGGAAAAGTGGGCGACGCCTGCAGATCTGCAGGGCCACGCCGACGGTGCGGCATACGCGCAGATCCGCGCCGGGATCAGCGAACTCGTCGACCACGCCGCCGACGTGTGGGTCCTCGACACTCTCCCGTTCGGCGGAGCGGCGAAGGGCACTATCGGTTCTGCGCCCTACGCCGTCACCAGCCGTCACGCCGACGACACGGCATAGGAGGTTCAGATGAGTATCAGAGACTTGCTGGTGAACGGTCCGCTGGGTTTCGGTACTGCCCCGTTGGGCAACATGTTCCGCGACATTCCCGACCACGAGGCCGAAGCGACGGTGGACGCGGCCTGGGACCATGGCACTCGCTTTTTCGACACGGCACCGATGTACGGCGCCGGGCTGGCGGAGATCCGCTTGGGTAAGTACCTCGCCCAGCACGACCGCGATGACTACGTGTTGAGCACCAAGGTGGGCCGTCTCGTCTTGGACGAGGTCGACACCGACGAGCGTGATGCCGAGATGTTCAAGTTCGGGCGGGCCAACCGTGTCGTCTATGACTACACGGAAAGGGGTGCACTGAAATCGATCGAGGGCAGCCTCAATCGCCTTGGGGTGGACCGACTGGACTTCGTCTTCGTGCATGACCCGGCACAAGATTTTCAGGGCGACGGGTGGCTGGCGCAGTTGGAAACCGCCCGCACCGGCGCATTCCGCGCGCTGGCCCGGCTGCGCGAGGAGGGCGTCATCACGGGCTGGGGCCTGGGCGTAAACCTCACCGAGCCAGTCGAATTTGCTCTGCGCCTCACCGACGTACAACCCGACAGCATGCTGCTGGCGGGCCGCTACACGCCGCTTGATCATGAGCACGCGCTGCAACGTCTGATGCCCACCGCCGCAGCCCAAGGCGTCGACATCGTCATCGGTGGCCCATACAACTCCGGCATCCTCGCCGGCGGGACCCGCTTCGAGTACCAAAATGCTCCAGCGCAGATCAGCGCCAAGGTCGCACGCATCACCGATATCGCCCAACGGTACGACGTCCCCATCAAGGCAGCAGCGTTGCAGTTCTCGCTCGCTCACCCCGCCACGGCCGCAGTCATCCCCGGCGCCAGCAGGCCCGAACGCATCGCCGAAGACTACGCGGCGCTCAATACCACGATCCCCGACGACTTCTGGCACGAAATGCGTGACCAACACCTCGTCGCCGCCAACGCGCCGCTGCCCGTGGACAACCTCACAAGGCACGGCGGGCTGGAAATCATCAAACCCCGGCCCGCTGCGCGCACATGACTATCGGAAGTTTCCACTTTCCGGAGATAGCTCAGCGCGGCAAGGTCATCCGCGAGTGGCGCTAGTTCGGTCAGTCAGCCGACGAGGCTTTCTGGGTTGCCGGTTGCTGGGACGGTCTGGTTGAGCCATTCACTGGGCAGGTGCAGGATCGCCGAGAAGATCAGCCAGCTCAGCCACAGGATTCCCAGACCGGTCGGTATCGCGCTGCACAGCAAGGGAATCCAGCGCACTTCGGGTACGCCGACCCGTGGTACAGCAAGCGGGCGAGGCTCATGAGTGCCCGAGGGTGGGTCCAGCAGTGTGGGCATGGAGACGTCGCGGCCGCCGAGAAAGAATTCGTCGTCGAGTTCGGCGGCCACCGGTGTCAACGGCCACCAATGGCAGGACCCTTCGACGGCAAGCCAGCCCTCGAGAATGCCGTAGATCCCAGCGGCGAGGAAGACGCCGGGGATCTGGGCGAACAGCCACGGTACGACGATGACTGACCACACGCTTGGTGCGGGGTCGTAGAGCAGCGGTAGCGGAATCCCGCAGACCACGGCCATGCCCAGCAGTGCGGGAATCGGGTATCCGAGCAGGCGTTCAGGAATCAGCGTCGTAATCCAGCCATACAGGAGTCGTACCGCAGGCCCAGCTCGTCCTCGATCATCCGTAACCTCGGCTCCAACTCCGCCCGGATATCTCCCCGGCCGACCGCCGCCGCGGCGTATGCGATATCGGCCAGCGGCAGCGGCCGATACTCCCAACCGCCGATTACCTCCATCGTCCGGGCCATCAGCCAGTGCGCTCGATACGTCTCCCGATCGCTGGAGTCGTCCTCCGGTGAAACACATCCGAAACCGGCCCGCTTAACACCTACCTCCATGATGCTGTACCGGTTCAGCTCGCGGCCGAACTCCTCCCACACCTCGGCCGGCGGCTCGCTATTGGCCTCCAATCTCTTCCACGCACTGCGCAGCTCCAGGGGGACGTCCACATCCGACGCAATCGCGGCGGTCCACAGCTGTGACGCCAACGGCCACATCAAACGCTCGTGATAGGGCCCTTCCGCCTTCGCCACGCGCTGCAGCCCCTCGTAGAGGTCCGGATACTCCAGCTCCAGCCGGTGCACATGCAGTCCGTCCAGTCCCGGTGGCTGCCAATTTTCATTAGTCAGAGGCGACTGTCCGCGGTCGGCCCACCCACATTCGATATGCGCCTCACGCAGCGCATCAACCGGTCCCGTCGACGCCGCCGCTACGAGGTACCACTCATTGTCGGCGCGCAGACCCGCATACGCCATAAGAACCCGCGCCGGGTCCTGCCACCCAAACCAACGATCACGAAACTCTCGCTCCACCAACGAATCAGCGACCAGCAACCGCACATCGCGCGGCAAATACACACCATCTGGCACATAACCGGAACCGTCATTCGAGATCACCACCGTCTCCGACCCCGACGACGATCGGAATTTACCCACCGCCCAATCCAAGAGGTAGTTACGGAGATCACCCGCGCGCGCCAACTCCCAGGCCAGCCTCGTAGCCGCAAGCACATCCGCGGACGGCTGCGGCCGCTCCCGGCCCCCAGCACCGGCCGCAGGGGTCACCACACTCGCCGGCACCAGCGTCGCACCAGCGTTCGGATTCAGGGCAGCACCAGCACCGGCACCGCCAGACGAGGCAGACGCCGTGGCCGGAACCGTTGCCGCGCCGCCCGCCACAGCAGGCGACGCCGGCCCACCCATACCCGGTGGAGGAAGCATCATCCCACCAGCGCCCGGCCCACCCACCGCAGCGCCGCCAGGAGTTCCAACAGCTGGCACGGGAGTGTGTGCACCCGAAGCAGCCAACCCCGCTGGCACCGCGGCGGGAGCCGCAGACGTAGCCCCAGCCACCGGACTCGCCGCCACCGCAGAAGCCGTACCCGGCAATGCCGGCGGTGGGCTCACGGGCGGAACAGCGCCTGCCGCACCGGAGCTCGCAGCCACACTCCGTGTAAACGACGCAGACGGATCGACCCCAGCCCCGGGCAGGCTTGGCACACCAGACCCCGGCACACCAGACAACCCGGACGGCGTCGTAGCCCCCGGCAACCCGCCCGCGCCAGACGACGACCCCGACAACGGATTACCACCACCCAAACCACCCAGACCTCCAGCGGACAACCCCCCGCCGCCCGGTACACCACCGCCACTCACCGGAGACGGTAGCGGTGTGCGCGGTGCGGGCGTAGCCGGAACCCCAGACGCAATTGGACCGCCCGGCAACTCACCCCGGAGTTGTGGGTCACCCTGTGGCGAACCGCCTACACCAGCCGGACCATCGGTTACATCTGAAATGTCGCCACGGACATGCGGGTCGCCCTGTCCACTTCTCGAACCGCCAGGTGCGTCCTCCCCCGCGTTGTGTAAACCCGTCTGCGCAGAGCTTCCAGACTTCTCGCCACGGTGTTGCGGCTCGGTGCTTAGCGCCCGCGTCGTGGGGTCTTTCTCGGTAGGTGCTCGTCCTATGATTCCGGCAGCCAGCCGCCCAACCTCTTTTTCGACCTGGGCGCGGACACCGGCCACATCGGCGGTAAACGCGGCGAGAACGACGGCGGCTTTGGCGTGCGCTTCGGCAATTATAGCGCCACGGCATGCGGGCGGTGACGATGAGATCTCCTGTTGCGCTTCGGAATCAATGTCATCGAGGTGCGCTGACAGGCTATGAGCCATCTCCGCCAAGCGTCGTCCTGTTACTGCGAACTCATCGTCGATACGGGCAATATTGGCGTGATCGACCGCCAGGAGCTGGTGCTCGGTGATCATGGCCTCTGACATCGCGCCTTCGGTCATCT
>JAOPWF010000378.1 GCA_025965815.1 Mycobacterium sp. | reverse complement strand
GGCTACGAAGGGCGGATCAGCACCCTCAAACGCGGATACGGGCGGGACCGCACCCGGCTGGACAGTCTCGAAGGAGCGAAAACCTGGACCGGGCAAGGGGTCTTCACCCACAACCTGATCAAGATCGCCGCCCTGATCGCCTGAAACCGGACAACAACAAGATCGACGACCATCAACGTTCGACGGTTCTGCCACCCTTCCGGCCCCGAACAGAACGATCAGGGTTTTTCAGGTCGAAGTAGCTAAGAACGGACCCAGAATCAGGTCGGGCCAGCACTAGCCAGTGTCTGTGCGGGGCCTGGAGAGAGTGAACTGGTCGACGGGTTTGACGTCACCGAAGGGTCCGTTGACGGCGTAGTACGTCGCCTGCATCGAGGTGTTGCCGCCGGGCGTACCGGGTTCGACGTCGAAGGCGACAAAGCCGTAGGGATTGTCACGATCGCGGAACGCCGACCAAGGCGCGTCCTCCTGTACGTAGGTCGGCGCCTTGTGTCCCTGACCCGGATCGAACGCTCCGACACTGGTCAGCACGCGACATCTGGGCTGGTCGAACAACATTCCGTTGGACGGTATCGACGTGCCACCACCGCCGATAACCAGGTGGACCGTTCCTTTGCTGGTGTCGATGACGTCGGCGGAGGTGCCGACCGGCATCGGGGTCATCGTGTCGGTTGACAGCGAGCCGCGAATTGGATGGGAGCGTTCGTAGTGGTGTTCGTGTCCGCATACGACGAGATCGACCCCGTAGGTGTCGAACAGCGGCAACCAGTCGCGGCGAATGCCGAGGTCGGCTCCATTGGCACGGTCGGCTGTCGAGATCGCGGTCTGATGCATGCACACCACGATCCAGTCGATCCCCCGATCGCTGCGGGCAGCGGCGAGTTCTGATTCAAGCCAACGCTTCTGGGCGCCACCGGAGTAGCCGTACACGTAGGAATTGCCGCCGTCCTGCAGGCAGACATCGTCATTGTTCAGGCTGATAACCCGCACCGATCCCGCGCTGAACGAGTACCACAGTCCTCGCAGCTCGGCGTCAGATCCGGAATCGGGTAGCGCAAAATATGTCTGGTAGGCCGCATAGCCGATTGGGCCATTGCCCAATTCGTTTTCGTGGTTGCCGGCGGCGGGCATCCACGGACGGTAGCGGGCCGACCGTGAGTTCATTTCAAACCAATCCGACCAGGTGCGTACCCGATCACGGGACAAGTTGGCGTAGCACAGATCACCGTTGAAAAGGTTGAACAGCGGTGCCATCCGCTCCACGGCGGTAGTGACGTCGCCGGCGGCCGGCGAACCGCGATTGTCACTGACGTAGGCGCCATTGACAGTTGCGTTGAGCGCTCCCGTGGACTGGTCGCCGAAACTGGTGAAGCGCAACGCCGCTCGCCCCGACGGCGCCGTGCGCACGGTGCCCAACTGCGGCGCGCCCCCGTCGTGAACGGCGGCGTAGACGTAGTCGATGTCGGGAGTCAGCTTCCGGAGATATGCGTGATGAACCCGAATCTCATTCCTCGACTGGGCGTCCTGGTAGATGATCGTCTCCGCCTGAACAGTCTGGCCGAAGCCACCCGCGGGAGTTCCCAACATCACCCGCGGATTGGCGACGGCCACCGAACTGTGCCACGACACGACGACGTCGGAGGAGGCGTTCGCACCAAACTGGACATGCAGGCCACCAACCCGCGGCGCCGCACTGCGGTCGGGTCGTGGCCAGAAATCGGGTCCGCGCCGACCCGAGCGCGCCAGCGCCGCCCCGCCGACCCCGGCACCCGCCCCCACTATTGCTGACGTCGCGCCGACCGCGAACAGCGTTCGTCGACTGAAACCGTGCGGCTTGTCGTCTTCAACCTCGGGTGACGCGTTGTCTTCCACCACTCCACGTTGTACCGGCGACGGGAAAACGATTGGTCAACAGACGGTGAACGAGGACACCGACTCGCTCACTGTCGCCAGCGGGCACGATGCTCGCAAGACCCTTGCCTTAATACATATAACTATATATCGTTTTGACTTGGTTCCGGGGGACGCGGCTGCCAGAGGAGAAAAACACATGACTCAGGTGTCCCTGCCCGACGCCCGACCCCCCGCCACAGACGGTGGGCATTTCGGTCGGAGGCAAAAGCCGTGATGTACAGCGACTTTCAGCAGAGCGCGGCACGGGAGCCATCCCTTAACCGTGATGGCGCCGACTTCGAGGACACCGGGGTCATCCCACGGCGACACCTCGAAGTACAACGGCCGCGGTTGAGTTCGCCGGCCGTCGAGCAGATCTACGACGCGGCCACCGAAGCGGTCGCCGCCTACGGCCTCGACGGGCTCAGCATGGAGGACATCGCCATCCGTGCCGGATGCTCGCGCGCGACGGTGTATCGCCGAGTCGGTGGCAAGGAGGCGATTCGCGATGCGGTCCTGGACCAGGCGATCGCCCGCATTGCCGCCTCGGTGGCACGGGCTGTGGACCACCTAGACGGCGAGGAACGCATCATCACCGCGATCATCGCTTCGCTGGACACCATTCGGGCCGACCCGGTCTCCGCCGCGCTACTCACTGGTCCCGCGGCCGCGCAAAGCGTAAGCACTACCCTGATCACCGAGGTCACCGGGGCCGTTGCCCAGCTGGCGGGCCTGGACCTGAGCGATACCGTGACATGTGAACTGATTGCGCGGGTGACCTTGTCCCTGCTTTGCTGGCCAGCCGTCGACCGCCGCATCGAGGCGGCGATCATCCGCCGGTATGTGTCCTCCCCAGCGCGGGTGTAACCAGCGCCTGGAACGTCGACGGCGACGGCTGTCGCTGCCGCCCTACCGAGCCGCCTGCTGACGGTCCCGGCTATCCGCCCAATCCGAAGTGGACCGATCATCGCATATTCGTACCTGCTCACGAGCGTGGGATGGCGACGCATGGGTACACGGCAGCCGTAAACGCGCCCGCTTCCCGCCAGCGCATATTCGACCAGATGCTACAACTCGACCGAAAGGACGACCCGAGAAATGAGTGACAGATCGGATGTTCGTCAGCTCCTCGACCACCTCGAAGCAAGGATCTCGGATCGTGATCTCGATCAGGACGCGCTTGCGGTGGTGGTGGGCGACCTGATCAACGCTGTCAGCGTGCTTGAGACCCAGGTGAGCCAACTCAGCGACCGCGTCGGATCGCTTCGAAGATGAGCGGCCGCCCTGGCCGCTAACACTTCGATCGATCGACATTCGCCCGCAGGCGTCACCCACGGCAAAATATCCCGAACGCGCGCCACCTTGTCCGGTTCGCGTCAAAGGTGGGCACGCACCATTCCACGCATAGTTGACTCGCAGTGACAGTCCCGCTTTTGCTGGGAGCCTGCGTTTGACCAGACGCATACCCGGGAGCTTGCGTAAGGCAGCGGTCGCTCACTCGTCGTACCGCGTCATGCCGACCGCGATGGCCACGGGCCAGACCGCCGGCGTCTGCGCGGCGCTGGCTGCCCGCACTGGACGCGCTCCGCGTGCGGTACCGGCGCCGAGGTCCAACGCGAACTACTCGCCCAGGGCGCGAACCTCGGCGAGGCGATTAGCCGGTAGCGAATGGGTGGCCGAAGTTTTGGTTTTGCACCTGACAGCGATGCCGACATCGGCAAGATGGACTGGTGGCTTCTGCCGGCGAGTTGGCCCGGTCCAGGACCGGCCAAGAAGTGCCGCGGCCGCCGATGCGGTGTCCGCGCGGGCATCTCCTGCGACCGGAACGAATGCTGGTCCGCACAACCGCTTGCTCATGCGGTCGGCACACCAGCTGGCGGTGCCATTGCGGCGAAGTGACCTATGGGCCGCCGCTCGTCAAGGGATGCAGCCTCCTCGATGGGCCGGTCCGGGGTGGCTAGGTCGGAGCTGCTGCGACCACCACCGGGAGAACGCCACGACACGCATTCGGGCAAGCACGGCCCCTCTGACAGCACCTGCCCGCCGAACACCTCTGCCAAGGTCACTTCTTTAAACG
>JAOPWF010000394.1 GCA_025965815.1 Mycobacterium sp. | reverse complement strand
TCGCCATCGGTGCGATTTCGCTGCAGGACGCCGCCGCCGAGGTCGAGCGACTGCTGCCGGTCGTCGGATTCCTCGCCGCGGTGCTGGTGCTCGCGAAGCTGTGCGACGACGAAGGCCTGTTTCACGCCGCCGGGGTGCTGATGGCGCGCACCAGCGTCGGCAGGCCGCGACGGCTGCTCCTGCAGGTCTTCCTCATCGCGGCGGCCACCACGGCGATTCTGAGTCTGGACGCGACCGTGGTGCTGCTGACGCCGGTCGTTCTCGCCACCGCCCGCACGCTGCGCATTCCGGCGCGACCGCATGTGTACGCGACCGCGCACCTGGCCAATACGGCGTCGCTGCTGCTGCCGGTGTCGAATCTGACCAACCTGCTGGCCTTCGCCGCGGCGGGCCTGTCCTTCACCCGCTTCACGGCGCTGATGGCCGTTCCGTGGCTCGTCGCGGTGTCCGCCGAGTACCTGATCTTCCGCCGGTACTTCGCCTCGGAACTTTCCGCGGAGACCGACGCCGACGTCGTCCCGCCACCGCCGGAGGTGCCGCTGTTCGTGCTCGTGGTGCTGGCGCTGACACTGGCCGGGTTCGCGGCCACCTCGCTGGCAGGCATCTCACCGGCCTGGGCGGCGCTGGCCGGTGCGGTGGTCCTGGGCGTCCGGAGCCTGGCCCAGCGGCGCAGCACCGTCGCGGGCATCGTGCGCGCGGTCAACCTGCCGTTCTGCGCGTTCGTGCTGGCGCTCGGGGTTGTGGTCGCCGCGGTCATGGTCAACGGGTTGGACGCAGGCATGCGCGACGTGCTGCCGACCGGCGCCGACCTTCCGGCGTTGCTCGGCATCGCGGCGGTGGCCGCGCTGCTGTCGAACGTCGTCAACAACCTGCCCGCGGTGCTGGTGCTGTTGCCGCTCGTCACGGCCGGGGGGCCGGCCGCGGTGCTGGCGGTGCTCATCGGGGTCAACATCGGACCCAACCTCACCTACGTCGGGTCGTTGGCGAACCTGTTGTGGCGGCGCGTCCTGCGCCAGCACGACACCACGACCACCGTCCGCGAATTCACCAAGGTCGGCCTGTTGACCGTCCCGGTGACGATGGTGCTGTCCGTTGTCACGCTCTGGCTCGGCGTGCGGCTGATCGGGGTCTGATGCTCTTCGCGCAAGCGCTCATCGGGGTCTGATGCTCTTCGCGCATGCGCTCATCGGGATCTAAGACCGCCGCTGGCGGGCGATCTCCGCCAGCACGACACCCGCCGCGACGGACGCGTTGAGCGACTCGGTGGGCCCGGCCATCGGGATCGACACCACGGCGTCGCAGTTCTGCCGGACCAGCCGGGACAGCCCCTTGCCCTCCGAGCCGACCACGACCACCATCGGCCCGCTGCCGTCCAGTTCGTCCAGCTCGGTGTCGCCGTCGGCGTCCAGCCCGACAACCTGCAGACCGGCGTCCGACCACTCCTTGAGCGTCCGATTCAGGTTGGTGGCCCTGGCGACCGGCACACGCGCGGCAGCGCCGGCGCTCGTCCGCCAGGCCACCGCGGTCACCGACGCCGACCGCCGCTGCGGGATCAGCACGCCGTTGCCGCCGAACGCGGACACCGAACGCACGATGGCGCCCAGGTTGCGGGGGTCGGAGATGTTGTCCAGCGCTACCAGCAGAGCCGGGGCGCCGTCGCGGGTGGCGGTCGCGAGCAGGTCGTCGGGATGGGCGTAGGAGTACGGCGGCACCTGCAGCGCGATGCCCTGATGCAGGCCGTTGGCGCTCATCCGGTCCAGGTCGGTGCGCGGCACCTCGAGGATCGCGATACCGGTGTCAGCGGCGCGGGTCACCGATTCGGTCAGGCGCTCATCGGCTTCGGTGCCCAACGCGACGTACAACGCGGTGGCAGGGACGCCGGCCCGCAGGCATTCCAGCACCGGGTTGCGCCCGAGCACCATCTCGGTCTCGTCGGTGCGCTTCGCCGGTCGGCGCGACTGGGACTTCCCGGCCGACTTGGTGGCCCGCTTGGCGGCGGGGTGGTTCGGACGCATGTGGGCGGGCGGAGTTGCTCCCCGGCCTTCCAGACCCCGCCGCCGACTGCCACCGGACCCGACGGTCGGCCCCTTCTTCGTTCCGGTTTTGCGAACCGCACCCCGGCGGCGCGAGTTGCCGGCCACTACTTGGTGTCCGGTTCGAGCAGGGACCACTGCGGTCCGTCGGCGGTGTCGGTGACCTCGATGCCCGCCGCCTTGAGCCGGTCGCGGATCTCGTCGGCCTGCGCCCAGTCCCGCCGTTCGCGGGCCTCCTGCCGCCGCTTCAACTCGGCGTGCACCAGCACGTCGACCGCTGCCAGGGCCGCGGATGTTTCGTCATGGGACTCCCATCGCTCGTCAAGCGGGTCGCAGCCCAGGATTCCCATCATCGCGCGGATCGAACTCGCGTGGCGCATGGCGGCTTCGTGATCGCCCGCGTCGAGTGCGCGGTTGCCCTCGGCGCGCTCGCTGTGCACCTCGGCCAGTGCTATCGGAACCGACAGGTCGTCGTCCATCGCCGCGGCGAACCTCGGTGTCCACTCCCCCGTCACGACCGCGCCGACGCGGGTGCGGACACGGTGCAGAAAATCCTCCAGGCCGGTGTAGGCCTTCACGGCGTCCTGCAGCGCGGTCTCGGAGAACTCCAACATCGACCGGTAGTGCGCGCTGCCGAGGTAGTAACGCAGTTCGGCGGGCCGCACCCGTTGCAGCACTGCGGGAATCGCCAGCACGTTGCCCAGCGACTTGCTCATCTTCTCGCCACCCATGGTGACCCAGCCGTTGTGCAGCCAGTAGCGGGCGAACGGGTCGCCGGCGGCGCGCGCCTGGGCGATCTCGTTCTCGTGGTGCGGGAACACCAGGTCCATACCGCCGGCATGGATGTCGAATTCGGCGCCGAGGTACTCGTGTGTCATCGCCACGCACTCCGAGTGCCAGCCCGGCCGCCCGGGGCCCCACGGTGTGGGCCAGGACGGCTCGCCGGGCTTGGCGCCCTTCCACAGCGTGAAATCGCGCTGGTCGCGCTTTCCGGTGCCGACCCCTTCGCCCTGGTGCACGTCTTCGATCCGGTGGCCGCTGAGCCGGCCGTACTCGGGGTAGGCCTGCACGTCGAAGTACACGTCACCGGCGCCGGTGTAGGCATAGCCGGTGTCCACCAGCCGCTCGATCAGCTCGACGATCTGGGTGATGTGGCCGGTGGCCCTCGGCTCGGCCGACGGCGGCAGCACGCCCAGCGCGTCGTAGGCGGCCGAGAAGGCCCGCTCGTGGGTAGCCGCCCACTCCCACCACGGCCGACCGGCGTCTGCGGACTTGGTCAGGATCTTGTCGTCGATATCGGTGACGTTGCGGATGAACGCCACGTCGTAGCCCTTGGCCATCAGCCAGCGCCGCAGCACGTCGAAGGCGACACCGCTGCGGACGTGACCGATGTGCGGGAGGCCCTGAACGGTCGCGCCGCACAGGTAGATCGACGCCTTCCCGGGGTGCAGTGGGACAAAATCGCGCACGACACCGGTCATGGTGTCGTAGAGCCGCAGGTCGGCGCGATCGGTCACGACCGGCCAGCTTACCGGCCTATTCGCTGACAACCACTACGTCAACCGTCAAGGGGCGCCACGAGGGCCGTCGCGATGGCCGCCAGACCCTCGCCGCGGCCCGTCAGACCCAGTCCGTCGGTCGTGGTCGCGGCCACCGACACGGGCGCATCGATAAGCTCGGAGAGCACCTTCTGCGCCTCCGCCCGGCGCGGGCCGACCTTGGGCCGGTTGCCGATCACCTGTACCACCGCGTTGCTCACCCGGTAGCCCTCGCCCTCGAGCAGACCGTGGACGTGACGCAGCATCTGCGCGCCGGTGACGCCGTTCCAGCGCGGCTCGTTGACACCGAACACCTCGCCGATGTCGCCCAGCCCGACGGCGGACAGCAGCGCGTCGCACAGCGCATGGGCGGCGACGTCCCCGTCGGAGTGGCCATCGCAGCCGTCGGCGTCGGCGAACAACAGGCCCAGCAGCCAGCACGGCCTCCCGGGTTGGATGGGGTGCACGTCGGTGCCGAGCCCGACGCGGACGTTCACCCACCGCTCCGCAGCACCGCTTGGGCCAACAGCAGATCCATCGGCGTCGTGATCTTGAAGGCCATGGGGTCACCGTCGACCACGTGCACCTGGCCGCCGAGGCTCTCGACCATCGACGCGTCGTCGGTGAATGA
>JAOPWF010000387.1 GCA_025965815.1 Mycobacterium sp. | reverse complement strand
AGGGAACGACGAGCGCGTGAAGGGCGTACCGGCGAATCCACTGATCGTGGCGGCGGGTTCGTAGTGTCTGAGCCGGTCTAAGACTGTGGCCAGAATGGCCATCGGGGTCATCATGAGGGAGAAGCTGCCAGAATCGTAGTGGGTGCGGATTGCCGTGGTCAGGAGGTCGAAGGCATCTACGGGGTCGCCGTGAAATCCGGCAACGAATGACGCGTTCGCGGCCAAGTGTGACTCGAGCTGTCGGTTGCCGCTGTCTCGAGCGACGGTCAAGCCCCGGCGGAAGCCCTCATACGCGCCAGCAGGATCCATGTCGCGACGAGGGTAGCCGTACGCCACCAGCGCATAGCAGATCACGGCGGGATTGTCGGTGGCGTCGGCGGTCGCGACGAGGTTCTCCGACGCCGCCAAGGCGTCGTCGACGGAGCCGATGAAAGTCAGCGCAATAACGAGGTTCGCCTGGGTGAAGCAGTGAGTTCCTCGCCCCCGAGCGATCATGTTGCGGCACAAGTCAAGCCACTTCTCGAGCGCACCGGTCCAGATGTACGGACCGCCCATCCAGCTTTCTAAGGCGTACGGAACCGGCTCAAAACGTCCGCTATCGATGGCCTGCCGTCCCGCATCGGCATAACCGAAGGCGTCGTCGAGCCGACCGGCCGCATAGCACTGCGTCGCCATCGCGTAGAGCTGGGCCAGCCGCTGATGCTCGACGGCGCGCGCGGGTTCGACCAGTTCCTCGCACCACGCGACGGCCTCGAACTGTTCGACCCAAAAACCAAGAAACGCCGCGGAGAACGCGATAGCTACGGCGGTATCGAGATCATTGCGATCGGCCGCCCACCGGAACGCGGCGCGCAAGTTCGGTAGCTCGGTGGTGAACCACTCGTAGCTTTCACGTTGTTGGGGGCCGTCCCACAGGGCAAGGATGTCGGATTCGCGCGACGCGAAGTAGCGGGCATGCGCGGAGCGGACTTCGTCGACCGATCCGGAGTCCACGAGTTGTTCTTCCGCGAATTGGCGAATGGTCTCGAGCATCGAGTAACGAGTCCGTGCCGATGATCGATCCGCGACCAGTAGCGATTTGCGCACCAGCGCATCGAGCAGATCCAGTGCGCTGAGCTCGTCGACTATGTCGGTTACCGCGCATGCCCCACCGATGTCGAACCCACCGGCGAACACCGAACACCCTGCCAGCAAACGCTTTTCGTCATCGTTGAGCAGGTCGTATGACCATTGCACGGCGTGACGCAGGGTTTGATGGCGTTCCAGGCCGCGGCGCGATCCGACGAGCAGCCGGAACCGGTCGTCGAGCCGATCCCGCAGTTCTGCGACAGACATGGAGAGTAGGCGAGAGGCGGCTAGCTCGATGGCCAAGGGAATCCCGTCGAGTTGTTGGCATATCTCCACCACCGCGCTGTGGGGATTGACGGGGACTCCGCGCGCGACGGTGTGGGCGCGGTCCATGAACAGGGACGCGGCCGAAGAATCGACGCCGCTGTTCGTCTCCAGCGAGGACACCGGCCAGAGCTGCTCGTCTTCGACGCGAAGTCCCTCACGGCTTGTCGCAAGGATCCTCACCGTGTCCGACCGAGCCAGAATAGCTTCGATGAGGTCGGCGGCAGCGGTGAGCAGGTGTTCGCAGTTGTCGAAGATGAGCAGACGCGACCGGCCCTCCAGTGCGGCCGCGATGCTGTCGGTCAGGCTCATACCCGGCTGCTGGATGATGCCAAATGGGGCTGCGACGGCGTCGGGCACCGCAGCGGGATCGCCCACGGCGCCCAGTTCGATCACCCACACGCCGTCGGGGAAGCGGTCTGCCAGTCGGCCGCCCACTTCGATCGCAAGCCGCGTTTTGCCGACGCCTCCGACCCCGGTTAGCGTCACCAGTTGGTGAGCCTTAATGGCTTCCGTTAGCTGGGCGAGTTCGGTCTCGCGCCCGACGAAGGAGTTGCTTCGTGCCCTGAGGTTTCCCGGCGCCGGATCAACGGTCTTCAGCGGCGGAAACTCGACGTGCAGGCCCTCAGCTCGCACCTGGACGACGTCGACCGGTTTGGCGATGTCGCGTAACCGCTTGGATCCCAACGAAATCAGTTCGACACCGCTCACCAGACCCGCGGTTGCACCGTCGAGCAGGATCTGACCGCCATGCCCGGCCGCCATCACCCGGGCCGTTCGGTTGAGCACGGTGCCGAAGTAGTCGTCCCCGCGCAACTCCGCCTCGCCGGTGCCGATACCCATCCGCACCGGCAGCTCCAGTGCCCGCTGGGCAGCGATGGCTGCGTCGACGGCGGATCTCGGCGAGGCGAACGCGGCAGCCACACCGTCGCCGGTGTGGCTGAACAAGAAGCCTTCGTGTGCCTCCATCGCGCTGCGCAGCACCTCGTCGTGCGCCATAAGGGCCGCCCGCATCGCCGCCGCGTCAGCTTCCCACCGACGGGTCGACCCCTCAATATCGGTGAACAGAAACGTCACAACCCCCGACGGCGGCACCCCACCGGACACCCGCACAGAATGTCACACAAAGCCCTGTTCAACACGGCTAACCGCGACAGACTTTCAGACTCT
>JAOPWF010000374.1 GCA_025965815.1 Mycobacterium sp. | reverse complement strand
TCGCACCCGCCACACGAACGCTCTCGCGTCCCTACGGGAGTGGCTGTACGTCTTTGATGCCGGCGCCGCTCTCGACCTGTTGCTTGCAGGTCTCAAAGGCGCTCTGTATCCCCGGCTGAGCTGGCGTGTGCGTATCCCTTCCCGGTTGATCGGTTACCACGAATCCCTGCGCCTCGACGCAGCTCCATACGTCACGCATCACATTCCCCAACGCAGCGCGTTCGGACGCGTACTCAGGGCTAGCCATCGCAGCAGTCGCGGCATCCTCAAGACTCTTGCACGTTGATTTGATGGCCGGGGTGACCCCGATGACTTCGAATGAGCCGTTGCCAAGCACCTTCTTCGTTGCACCGTTTGCATATTCGCATCGTAAGTCGGCGGCCCACGCGTCGCGGACAGCAAGAGTTGCCGGCCCCATCGCGTCGGCCGTCGCGTGAGATTTTGACCCAGTGCCTCGTGTCGCTGATGCGTACGTGGCCGTGGCAACGAGTGCGACGAGAACACAACTAGCGATCGCGACTAAGCGCTTCTGGTGCGTGGCTCTAGCGATCATCAGCACACCGCCGTCGTCCACACGCAGTGGATCCAGCCTCGGTCGCGTAGATACCACCTGTAACCGCACGCACCCCCAGAACAGATCTGCTCGGACCCTCCGGTCGTGCGATAGACCGCGAACCCATTGCCACCAACATCGGCATCTCCATGGTCAGCTGTCGAGGTGCTATTGCATTGTCTCAAACGCTGACCAGCAGTCGACATATAGATGCCGCCCGCCGGCGGGTTATAGAGGCTGCCAAACTGGCAATGTCCGTCCCCGTTCCAGGGCGAGCCAGCGCGCGCCTGTCCGGCCAGCATCGCGGATGTTGCAGCCGCAAGAGCGACCATCGTCACCGTCAATGCGCACGCCGTACGACGACTAACGGCCCTGCCTTGGCCCACCTGTAATCGTCTCGCGAGTTCCATCGCCACTCCTTCGTTGGTGTGAACCTCGGTTGGCGACAGCACCGCGGCGCGCGCGGCTCTGTCGTCCGGGAGAAGAGCCATTCGCCTCCCCGGCAACGTGTCGTCTCAACACACTGAAAGTAACGGCGCCTCCGTGGCGACGGAGTGGCACTGTCGGCGCGCGGTGTGAGAATCGAGAGGCGTCTGACCTTGAATGGGGCACGGCGTCACGGTTTCCAAAACCGCCTTTCAAAGCAGAGGTCGTTGAGGCGAGCACGCGGCAGCGCCGCCTTCACCTCGTCCGCGGCTGCTCGCCAGGTCCCGACCGGCTGTGGGCCAGCCCCCTCCTCCGCGCAGTCATGCGCCACGGGCGAGATGGCCCACTGCCGACGCCCACTCTTCATCTGTGACCGCCAGGCGCGTGCTGATCGTGTGGACGTCGACGGCGCCACCCGCAGCCGTCTCGAGACGTCGAAGCGCATCAGCAAGACGATCTTCCGGCTCGGCGGTCACCGCCGCATCCTCGGATTGAATCCGGGGGTCGGCGATTCGCCCACTGGCTGGGGACGCCAGGCACAAATCCGCGCAAGTCGCCTTCAGCGCGGCTTTGAGCGGACGGCTGCCATCACCGCTCGCCCCTTCTTTAACCCCCGCACACCACGCGGGACTGTCGGCGGGAGAAAGACTCCGCGAGCACGCGTACCCGAGTTGCAGTCCGAGCAATTCGGACTCCAGCGCCCGTCCTGCTCTAGGCAGCTTCCGGCGCACTCCTTATCTTTCCGGTGAAGTGGGCTTCTACATCAGAAAGAGTCTTCGCGCCGGGCCGTTCCGGTTCAACCTGAGCAAGTCCGGAATCGGAGTCAGCGCCGGTGTCCCCGGCTTCCGCGTCGGCACCGGCCCGCGCGGCAACTACGTGCACCTCGGACGCGGAGGCGTCTACTACCGCGCATCGCTTGGCGGTGGCTCGCGTCGGCGCGGTTCGAGCATCAGCCCCGCAGAGCTGCCGCCGGCGTACTGGACGCCGCCTTCCGGCTCGGCAGTTCCAATGGAAGACGTGACCGGTGCGTCAGCGCTCGAGCTTTCCCCTTCTGGGCGCGGGGACATCGTCGAACAGCTGAACGAAGCAGCGAAGCGGCCGCACTTCGCTCGCTGGGTGCTGGCGGCCGCCATCGTCCTCTCCTTTGTCAAGCCGCCCGTCGGAACGATTCTTGCCCTTCTCTCCATCCCACTTGTTATCTGGCTGTTCATCCGGGATCGGGCGGCGCGAGCAGTCGTTGCGTTCTATGACGTAAACGACGACGCCGCCCACTGGTTTCAGCGAGTCGTCACTGCGTTCGAAGATGCGTCGAAGATGTCACGCCGCTGGCGGTTCAATACCACCGGAAAGGTCAAAACGACTTACCAGTACAAGGTGAATAGCGGCGCGAGTACGATCGTGTCGCGGAGCGCGCTGTCTGTGGCGATGAACGGACCGAAGGTGCTGAAGACCAACATCGTCGTTCCGTCCGTTGTTGCAGGCAAGAACGCGCTTCACTTCCTGCCCGATCGGCTGCTGGTCGCAGACGGTAAGCGCTTCAGCGATGTCGCCTATGCCGAGCTCAGCGCCTTCGCCAAGAACGGACGGTTCATTGAGACCGAGTCGGCACCACGCGACGGCGTGCAGGTCGATACGACATGGCAGTACGTCAACATCAAAGGCGGCCCCGACCGCCGCTACAAGAACAACCGGCAGCTGCCTGTCATGCTGTACGGCGAGCTTGAACTAACCTCCGATTCCGGACTCAGCTGGTTGCTGCAATGCTCCAAGTCCGACGGGTTCGACGACCTAGCGCGGGTGCTCAAAGGCGTGCCGTCAGCTTTGGAGCGCAGCTCCGAGTCTGCACATGCCGACACCGCTCGCGAGCTTCCGTCGGCGACGAACGGTGCAGGGTCAAGCGACAGGCCCGATCCGGTGGCCGCTGGCGCCGTGGACGAAGACGACGAGAACAAGCACGTGGCGGTGTTCGAGAAAGTGATCCGAGTTGGCGCCGGCACAGATGAGGAGGGCCCCGTCGCCTCCGGTGCAGAGACCAGCACTGCTACACCTGTGCAGGCTCCCGGTGTTGGCGCATCGGCTACTCCGGTTGGCATCGACGAGCACGCGGTTCCCCGCACCGACGAGGAGCGAGCCCGACTGATCGCTGACAAGCCGCCTGCATGGGAGT
>JAOPWF010000336.1 GCA_025965815.1 Mycobacterium sp. | reverse complement strand
TCGAGGGTGATGTCGGCTTGCAGGACGGCACGTACCGAACCCTTGCCCTCGATGACCCTCGCGTGGTAGCCGGGTGCGTCCTTCTCCACCAGGAACCCTTTGACGTGGCCGTCGGAGGTGTCGCGTGCCCACACCACGATCACATCGGCGATGCTGGCATTGCCGATCCACCTTTTTTCGCCATTGAGGACGTACTCGTCACCGTCGCGGGTGGCGGCAGTCTCTAGGGCCACGGCGTCCGAACCGTGCGCCGCCTTTGTGAGAGCGAACGCTCCAAGCTTGTCGAGCCGGGCCATCTCGGGCAGCCAGCGCTGCTTCTGCTGCTCGGAGCCAAGCATCCAGATCGACCGCATAGCCACCCCGGCCTGTACTGCTTGAAAGGTACCGAGGCTGCCGTCGCCGCGGTTGAGCTCCATGTTGATCAAGCCGGCGGCGACCGGGCTCATCGCCGGGCAGCCGTAACCCCCGATGCCGTCCCCGAACGTCAGCGTCCGGCCTGCGCACGTCGAAGGCCTTCGGCCGCTCTCCCCACTTGGGGTCCGGCACGCCGATCACGGCGACCTCGAACACCGCCGGATGCGACTCGATCGCGTGCTCGATCTCGATCGTGGAGATGTTCTCGCCACCGGAGATGACGATGTCCTTGGCCCGATCACGCAGCTCGACATACCCATCCGAGTGCTGGACGCCGAGATCCCCGGTGTGCAGCCATCCGCCCTCGAAGGCGTTCTTGGTGGCCACCTCGTCGCGGTAGTACCCGGCCATCACGTTGTTGCCACGCATCACGATCTCGCCCATCGTCTGACCGTCGCGCGGAACATCGTTCATCTGTGCGTCGACCACCCGCACCGGATCGGACTGGATCATCGCGACGCCCTGTCGCGCCTGCCGGCGCGCCTGATCCGCCGGCGACATGGCCGACCAGCCGGGCTGCCACTCGTTGAGGGTGTACGGGCCGTACACCTCGGTCATCCCGTACACGTGCACGATCCGGGCGCCCAGCTCGCGCATCCGGGCGATCACCGACGGAGCCGGCGCGGCGCCGGCCACTGTCGCCACCAGCTCGCGGTCGAGCCGGTGCGCCTGCGGGGCCTCGGCGATCGTCACCAGCACCGTGGGCGCACCGTCGAGATGGGTCACCCGCTTCTCATCTCATCGAGTAGCCCGCCAAATCACGTCCGCACGTACCGCCCGCAGGCATACGTGCGTCGCACCGATCCCTGTCACCGCCCACGGCGTGCACCAACCGCTGCAGTGGAACATCGGCAGCGTCCACAGATAGACGCTCTCCGGGTCGAAGCGCTGATTGCTGATCTCGCCCAACGCGTTCAGGTACGCGCCGCGATGGGTGTACATCGCGCCCTTGGGCTGGCCGGTCGTGCCAGAGCTGTAGTTGATCGCTATCAGCCCCAACTCGTCGTCGACCGTCCACGGCAGCGGGTCCCCCGAGCCGCGCGCCATCAGCTCGTCATAGGAAATATGTGCGTGCTCGACGGCCGAGGGCGACGCGGGACCCAGCGGGTCGTTGAGCGCCACCACCTCCTGAACGGTTTGCAGACTGCCCAGCACCGGAGCCAGCGCCGGCAAGTACTCCGTATCGGCCACTAGCAGCTTCGCGCCCGAGTGATCGCAGATGTAGCGGACTTCCTCCGCGGAGAGCCTGACGTTGATCGGCACCATCACCGCACCGGCCAGCGGCACCCGAAGTTGGCCACCAACATCTCCGGGATGTTCGGGCACATGTACGCCACCCGATCACCACGCTCAATGCCAGAAGCGCCAAGAGCATTCGCCAGATGGGTTCGCCACAGCACCAAACTCGCTATAGCTCAACCGGCGGTCGCCGTACGCGATCGCGGTCTTGTCGGCGAACACGTCGAGCGAACGCTCGAGAAACGCCAACGGAGTCAGAGCCGTGTACGAGCCAGATGACTTCACGTCCTGACCGACGGGTAGCTCAAATGTGGGGGCCATGGATTCTCCAGATCCTTGAAATTCACACATATGGACGTACCGGCGACGTAGGCCGGTGGCGCATACAAGGGCCCACAGCTACTTCGTGCCGTTAGCCCTTTCGGTAGTCGATGACGATGCGTCCGTCGATCTGGCCGCGTTCCATTCGGCCGAACACGTCATTGATGTCGTCGAGTCCCGCGCTGGCCACCGTCGGGTGGATAAGACCGCGGGCGTAGAAGTCCAGCGCCTCGGCCATGTCCTGGCGGGTGCCGACGATGGAGCCGCGGATGGTCAGACCCTTGAGCACGATGTCGAAGATCGGTGCCGGGAAGTCGCCGGGCGGCAGCCCGTTGAAGACGATGGTGCCGCCGCGACGGGTCAGGCCGATGGCCTGCCCGAAGGCCTGCGGGTGCACGGCGGTGACCAGCACGCCATGCACTCCGCCGGTGGCCTTCTGCACCTCGGCGACCACGTCGCTGGTGCGGGCGTTGACGACGACCTCGGCGCCGAGTCGGGTGGCCAGGGCGAGCTTGGAGTCGTCGATGTCGACCGCGACCACGCGCAGCCCCATCGCCCGCGCGTACTGCACGGCGATGTGGCCCAGACCGCCGATGCCCGAGATCGCCACCCACTGTCCGGGCCGGGTGTCGGTCACCTTGAGGCCCTTGTAGACGGTGACGCCGGCGCACAGGATGGGAGCTATTTCGAGCGGGTCGACATTGTCCGGGATTCGTGGGGCGTAGGCGGCGTTGACCAGCATGTAGGTGCCGAAGCTGCCGTTGACGCTGTAGCCGCCGTTCTGCTGGCTCTCGCACAACGTCTCCCACCCGGTGCGGCAGTATTCGCACCTGCCGCACGCCGACCACAGCCAGGCGTTGCCGACCTTGTCGCCGATCTTGAGGTCGTCCACCCCGTCACCGAGTGCGACGACGGTGCCGTAGCCCTCGTGGCCGGGGACGAACGGTGGCTGCGGCTTCACCGGCCAATCGCCGTGCGCCGCGTGCAGGTCGGTGTGGCAGACGCCGGAGGTCTCCAACTTGACCAGGGCCTCACCGTACCCGGGTGTGGGCAGTTCGAGATCGGAAATCTCCAGCGGGGCGCCGAATTCGGTGACCACCGCGGCGCGCATGGTGTCGGTCGTGGTGTCCAGTGCGGTGGTCGAATCAAGGGTGTGTGTCATGGCTTGTTTCCGTTCGTGAATGTGGTTGAGGGACCCGGTTACTGGGCCGTGCTCAGAAGAACCCTTGCGCCTTATTGCTGTAGGAGACGAGCAGGTTCTTGGTCTGCTGGTAGTGGTCGAGCATCATCTTGTGGTTCTCGCGGCCGATGCCGGACTGCTTGTAACCGCCGAACGCCGCGTGCGCGGGGTAGGCGTGGAAGCAGTTGGTCCACACCCGGCCGGCCTGGATATCGCGCCCGGCCCGGTAGGCGGTATTGCCGTCGCGGCTCCACACGCCGGCACCCAGCCCGTAGAGGGTGTCGTTGGCGATGCTGATCGCGTCGTCGTAATCCTTGAAGGAGGTGACCGCCACCACCGGGCCGAAGATCTCCTCCTGGAAGACCCGCATCTTGTTGTTGCCCTCGAGGATGGTGGGCTGCATGTAGTAGCCGCCGTTGAGGTGACCGCCC
>JAOPWF010000328.1 GCA_025965815.1 Mycobacterium sp. | reverse complement strand
CGGGTTTCGATCGCCTCGATCAACGCAGCACCGTGGTGTGGATAGACAACGGTGTCTCCGACCTTGAAAATCATCTGATTCGAGCCCCTTTCGATAACTCCATGCTAACACGGGGAGCGGACACGTGCGGAACAACGGTGCAGGTCAGGGGCACCGCAGCTGAATACCAGGGGTTGACAGGGTGAAGAATACGTGCAACGCGACGGCGCCGCAGCAACCCTCTGGCGCCCTCCGCTACCGCCCGCTGGTGCCACCTACTACTGTGCATAGTCGAACAATGTTGGCCCACATCAGCGCCGTCGCGCCGGCCGAGCAGGAGGCTTGAGTGAACCGCTTCAGAACGCGTGGCTCCGCCGTGACAGGTGGCCTCGCGGCCTGCGGGCTGGCTGTGGCCGTGGTCCTCACGGGCTGCAGCGCCGGGCAGCTCACGCAGACCTCCACCATGGAGCCCGCGGTCAACGGCACCAGCGCGTCGGTCAAGAACATCACGCTGCGCAACGTCCATCTGCGTGCGCCGCAGTCGACGGACTACCTGCAGCCCGGCCGCAGTATCGAACTGCTGGCAGTGATCACCAACCAGTCGCCGGACACTAACGACAAGCTGTTGGGCATCACCTCCGACATCGGGACGGTCACGCTGACCGGCGACGGCACGGTCCCTGCGAACGGGGTGTTGGTCCTCGGCACTCCGGACGGCCAGCCCACCCCGCTGGACAACGTGGAGGCCGCCAAGGCGACCAAGGCGACCGTCGCGCTCGCCAAACCGATCTCCAACGGGCTCACCTACAACTTCACCTTCACCTTCCAGGTTGCCGGGCAGGCGACCGTGCCGGTGCCGATATCAGCCGGCGAGGCCCCACGGCGGGAGGCCGAGGCCGCGACGGGAGCGGGCGAAGGTCCGGCGGCCGAGCACCCCTAGCAACCACCAGTCGCGCTGGTAAAACTAGCTATCTGTCGGCACCGGCGGATACCGTCACGGCGTGGCCAAACCGCGTTCGCAGTACCGCTGCTCGCAGTGCCACCACGTAACCGCCAAATGGGTCGGCCGGTGTGCCGACTGCGGCAGTTGGGGAACCGTTGAGGAAGTCCCGGTCGTCACGGCGCTGGGCGGCAATGCCCGACGGTCCGTCGCACCGACCGCCCCGGCCGTCCCCATCACCTCCATCGACCCCACCAGTACCCGCCACTACCCGACCGGTGTCGGCGAGCTGGACCGGGTGCTCGGTGGTGGCGTCGTGCCGGGCTCGGTGACGCTGCTCGCCGGCGATCCCGGCGTAGGCAAGTCGACGCTGCTACTCGAGGTCGTGCACCACTGGGCGCAGGGCGGACGCCGTGCGCTGTACCTGTCCGGCGAGGAGTCCGCCGGACAGATCCGGATGCGCGCCGAGCGGACCGGCTGCACCCATGACGAGGTCTTCCTGGCCGCCGAATCCGATCTGAACACCGCGCTCGGCCACATCGACGCCGTGCGTCCCTCGCTGGTCGTCGTCGACTCGGTGCAGACCATGTCGACGTCTGAAACCGAGGGTGTCACCGGCGGCGTCACCCAGGTGCGGGCGGTGACCACCGCGCTGACCATGACCGCCAAGACCACCGGGGTCGCGATCATCCTGGTCGGTCACGTCACCAAGGACGGCGCCATCGCGGGCCCCCGTTCGCTCGAGCATCTCGTCGACGTCGTGCTGCACTTCGAGGGCGACAAGAACTCCGCCCTGCGGATGGTCCGCGGAGTGAAGAACCGGTTCGGCGCCGCGGACGAGGTGGGCTGTTTCCTGTTGCACGAGAACGGGATCGAGGGGGTAGCGGATCCGTCCGGGCTGTTCCTGGACCAGCGGCCCGAGCCGGTTTCCGGCACCGCGGTCACGGTCACCCTCGACGGCAAGCGGCCGATGATAGGCGAGGTGCAGGCCCTGCTGGCGGTGCCCACCGCGTCCATGCCGCGCCGCGCGGTCAGCGGGATCGACTCCGCCCGCGCGGCGATGATCACCGCGGTTCTGGAGAAGCGCGCGCACCTGACGGTCGGTGTCTGCGACATTTACCTGTCGACGGTCGGCGGCATGCGGCTGACCGATCCGTCGTCGGACCTGGCGGTAGCGCTGGCGATCGCCTCTGCCTACGCCGACCTGCCGCTGCCCGCCACCACGGTGGCGATCGGGGAGGTCGGTCTGGCCGGCGATCTTCGGCGGGTCACCGGTATGGAGCGGCGGCTCGCGGAGGCCGCCCGGCTCGGATTCACCTGCGCGGTGGTTCCGCCCGGAGTGCAGAGTGTGCCCAGCGGGTTGCGTGCGATCGCCGCCGACAACATCATTGCTGCATTGAGGGTTCTCAAGGAGATCGCTGACGAGCGCACCCCAGCGCCGCCGCTAGCGCTTCTCAGGGAGATGACGGACCCACCCGAGGAGGAGCGATGGTCGTGACGTCGGGCGACCGCGCGGTGGCGTCCGGCAGGCGCGGTGCCGCCAATGCGCCGCTCGTCCGGCCGACGCTGCGGGAAACCATCGGCCGCCTCGCCCCCGGGACGGCGCTGCGGGACGGGTTGGAACGGATCCTGCGCGGCCGCACCGGTGCCCTGATCGTGCTCGGCTATGACGACCGGGTCGAGGGCATCTGTGACGGCGGCTTCTCGCTGGACGTCCGGTACGCCCCCACCCGGCTGCGGGAGCTGTCCAAGATGGACGGTGCGGTGGTGCTGTCCACCGACGGCACCCGGATCCTGCGGGCCAACGTGCAACTGGTGCCCGATCCGTCGATTCCCACCGACGAATCCGGCACCCGGCATCGATCGGCGGAGCGCACCGCAATCCAGACCGGTTATCCCGTGGTGTCGGTGAGCCACTCGATGAGCATCGTGACGATCTATGTCGACGGGGAGCGGCATGTGTTGCCGGACTCCGCGGCCATCCTGTCACGCGCCAACCAGGCCGTCGCCACGCTGGAGCGCTACAAGACCCGTCTGGACGAGGTCAGCCGTCAGCTCTCCACGGCGGAGATCGAGGACTTCGTGACGCTGCGCGACGTGATGACGGTCGTTCAGCGGCTGGAGATGGTGCGCCGGATCAGCCTGGAGATCGACGCCGACGTGGTCGAGCTGGGCACCGACGGGCGTCAGTTGAAGCTGCAACTCGAGGAACTGGTCGGCGGCAACGACATCGCCCGCGAGTTGATCGTGCGGGACTATCACGCCAATCCGGATCCACCGAGCCCGGCTCAAGTCAGCGCGACACTGGACGCGCTGGATCAGCTGTCGGACACCGACCTGCTCGATTTGACCGCGCTGTCACAGGTTTTCGGCTATCCGTCCACCGCTGAGGCGCAGGACTCAGCAATGAGCTCGCGCGGGTACCGCGCGATGGCGGGCATCCCGCGTCTGCAGTTCGCGCACGTCGACCTGCTGGTGCGGTCGTTCGGCTCGCTGCAGGGGCTGCTGGCCGCCAGTGCGACCGACCTGCAATCAGTGGACGGCATCGGGGCGATGTGGGCGCGGCACATCCGCGAGGGTCTCTCCCAGCTCGCCGAGTCGACCATCGCCGACCGGCTGGTGTAACCGGCTCAGCCCGGGGGCGGAGGCCGCGGCGCGTCTCCCGCGGGCGGCGTCGGTGGTGACGGATCGGCCAGGATGAAGGGAACCGTCGCCGAACGCAGGTTGCCCAACTGGACGACGAGGTTGTAGGTGCCCGGCCCGATCGGCTGGCGCGGCAGCGGACACTGCGGGGCCGAACCCATGCCGGTCCACGTCACCTCGGTGGTCACCTGCTCGCCCGGATTGAACGTCTTGACCAGTGTCTCGTTGGACGGCGCGCAGTCCAGGTTCGACCACAGCCGGTTGTTGTCCAGCGAGTAGACGTAGGCGGCCAGGACCGCGGCGCCGACGTCGCGCTGACAGGCCACCAGCCCGATGTTGGTGACCACCATGGTGAACTTCGGCTGATCGCCGACCACGTAATGCGGCTCGTTGGTCAGGCCCTTGACGGCCAGAGTGGAGTCGGGGCAGTCGTCGCCCTCTTTGAGGACCGGCGGCGGGGTGACGGCCTGCGTCGGGGTGGGCGTGGGCGGCGGGGCCTGGATGGCGGGTGGCACGACCGGCGTCTTCACTTCGGGGTTCTGCCCGGGCAGTAACTGCGGCGTCGGGGTGGCCGCTGGCTTGTCCGCGGTCTTGGTACCGGCACCGGCGCTT
>JAOPWF010000317.1 GCA_025965815.1 Mycobacterium sp. | reverse complement strand
TGGCCGTCTCCCCCGCGACGATGGCCTCGACGCGTCCTACCAATTCTGAAGTGGCCGACGTGTTTTCGTACGGTGGCAGGCCCTGGCTCCACTTCGTGACCTCGGCCCGCAGATCGATGAGCGTTTTGTTTGAGCGGATCCGGTTTTCTCCCCAACGGAACAGATGACGCAGGCCGCCTACGACGACGAGCGCCCCAAGGACGGCCGCGAAATCTGCGCCGGCGCCCAACTCGGTGGCCGCGGGTATGGTCGCCGACGGCACTATTACCGCGATTTCAGCGGTACGGTACATGCTCCGTTGGTACGGAACGTTCTGCCCATACCATTCGATCCACTTGGAGACGCCATCCGGCAATGCTGCACTATCGGGAGCCGTGAGGTGACTCCACCAGTTCTCGACGGAGCGATCGCCCGTGCGACGCCGCACCGCCACGGTTGTCGACGACGGACATTGCGTCCTACTTCGGCGGTATCTGCAGTACCTGGCCGACGACGATCACATTCGGGTTGGTCAGCACGCTGCCGTTGAGCTTGAAGATCTCCGGGAACCGATTGCCGTCCCCCAGATGCTTCTTGGCGAGGTTGAACAGCGTGTCACCGGGTTTGACGACCACAAACCGCAACTGGGGGTCTGGAGCCGGTCCACTGGGAATGATCAGCCGCATCCCGGGGAAGATCACGTCGGGGTTGCGCACGATCGTGCGGTTGGCGGCGAAGATTTCCGGCCACCGGTCGGCATCGCCCAGCTGCTTCTTGGCGATGCCGGATAGCGTGTCATCCGGCTTGACCACATAGGTTTTCAGGTCGTCTCCGCCGGGCAGCACCTTGGCGAATCGCAGCAGGTCGGCCAGCTCGAACGTGTGCGGTTGTTTCGACGGCAGCGCTGGAAGCCAGCCGGGCACACGCAGAATCGAGTCCTCGCTGCGTCGGACCAGTCCGATCAGCACCTCGGCCACGATCGTGCTTCCTACCGG
The DNA here is from genome assembly GCA_025965815.1 of Mycobacterium sp. GTDB lineage: Bacteria > Actinomycetota > Actinomycetes > Mycobacteriales > Mycobacteriaceae > Mycobacterium. Next base: position 1,601 of record JAOPWF010000317.1, on the reverse strand, counting down.
GCCAAGAGGGTCGCCCGGGGTGTGCGCCGCCTCCGCGAGCACGTAGAACCACAGAGGGGTGCGGTCGACGAACTCGCCGGCTTCCAGCGCTGCCGCCTGCTCGGGGGTCACGGCGTCCATCAGCTCTTCCTTGGTCATCGCCTGCTTTCCAAGGGCGCTTGCGACGGCTTGGCCCGTCGGCATCCGCAGCCAATAGCCGCGCAGCAGGTTGCGCGCGGCCAGCCTGGCCGCCAGGCCCTGCTCCGGCTTGCCGTCGACGGTCTGCAGGTTGAACAGTGCCCGGGGCGCGCCGCCGATCATCGCAGAGATCTTGGTGTCGATCGGCCGCGTCAACCCGCCCTTGGTGAGACCCTCACCGATGATGCGCTGCCACTCGATGATCCAGTTCTCCGGCAGCGTGTCGAAGTCGCCGAGCTGCCCACTGAGTGCAGTAAAGGTGAACAGCAGCTCCAATGAGGCCGGGATGGCGTTCAGGTTGAAGTTGATGTTGAAGTCGTAGGAAGCCCGCACCATGGTGTGGCCGAATCGGTAAGCGGCCACACTGAATTCGAACGGCAGGAAGAACGGCTCGGAGAGCGCGTCATAGACCTTGTTGCCGTTCTCGACGATGTCGTCGACGATGTCCTTCTGGGCGATCCGCTTCGCGAGGAAATCGCGGATCACGATGTTTTGGTAGTGCTGGCGCAGGATGCTGCGCGCTTGCTCGAAAGAGAAGCCCTCATCGACCAGCCGGTTGTGTGCTTTGAGACACGCGACCTGCAGCTGGGAGATGATCGTGTTCTCGTCGTTGCGTGGGTCGCCGATGCGCGCCGCGCGGTCAAGTGTCTTGTCGGCGTCGCGCCCTAGCCGCGGCACGTCGTTCTGGTCGTCCTTGCCGTCGGGTCGCTTCGTCGGCGGGTTCTTGGGGTCGCTGGTCGCCGACACCTTGCCGACCAACATCTTCTTCGGGTTGTTCGGATCGTGCGGGGCCTCTGAGCCGTACACGCTGTCGAGGTCGAGGGAGGCGCTGCGCTGGTTCTTGATCACCGACCGCGCCTGCGCCAACGGCAAGGGCGTCAGGCTGTCGGCGATGATGACCGCCGTGGTGTCGAGCTTCGGGTCGGTGTGCACTTCCAGGGTGATGTCGTGGTCGATGAACTGCCCGAAATAGGTGTAGGCGGCCGGAACGCCCGAATCGTTGCCCTTGCTGTCGTCGCCCATGGTGTCGGCCAGGGCCCGTAGGCGCTTCACCGTGGTTTCCGGGTCCGTTTCTGGCAGCAACGCGTCCGCATCCTTCTGCAGCGCCGCGAACAGGTAGTCAAATCTGCCGAGTTTCGGCTGGGGGTCGGCGGCGAAGACCAGTGCGTCGCGCGATTCGAGGGCGGCCTCCTCGCGGGCCTGGCGTAGCGCTGATTCGGTGACAACTGATCCGTGCGACATTCTGGGCATGTTGGCTCCTTGCGTGGACCGGATGGATGTTCGGCTCCCAGTGTTGGCGCCGCCGAGGGTGGGAGCATGAGTAGTCGACTACTCGAATTTCGATCACCGGACACGCCCGCCTCAGCGGTGACCGCAGCCGACGGCGAAACGTTGGCGCCACGAGATCTGTTGGCTCCGTGACG
>JAOPWF010000309.1 GCA_025965815.1 Mycobacterium sp. | reverse complement strand
AGATCCGGGACGATTTTCAAGCGTTCGCCGCGCGGCTGGATGTCCACGACGTGACCACCATCCCGATATCAGCGCTGAACGGCGACAACGTGGTGACGAAGTCCGCGCTGACGCCGTGGTACGAGGGCCCGGCGCTGCTGTCCCACCTCGAAGAGGTCTACATCGCCGGCGACCGCAACCTGGTCGACGTGCGGTTCCCCGTGCAGTACGTGATCCGGCCGCAGACCCACGAACATCAGGACCACCGCAGTTACGCGGGCACGGTCGCGAGCGGCGTGATGCGACCGGGTGACGAGGTCGTCGTGCTGCCGACGGGCAAGACCAGCCGGATCATTGCGATCGAGGGCCCCACCGGGCCGGTGGACGAGGCCTTCCCGCCGATGGCGGTCTCGGTCAGCCTGGCCGACGATATCGACATCTCCCGCGGTGACCTGATCGCACGGACCCACAACCAGCCCCGGGTGACCCAGGACTTCGACGCGACGGTGTGCTGGATGGCGGACGGGTCAGCGTTGGAGCCCGGGCGCGATTACGTCATCAAGCACACCACCAGGACCACCCGCGCACGGGTGACCGCCCTGGACTACCGGCTCGATGTCAACACCCTGCACAGCGACAAGTCGGCAACGGCGTTGAAGCTCAACGAACTCGGCCGCATCAGCCTGCGCACGCAGGTGCCGCTGCTGCTCGACGAGTACACCCGCAACGCCAACACCGGGTCGTTCATCCTGATCGATCCGGATGCCAACGGCACTGTGGCCGCGGGCATGGTGCTGCGCGACGTCCGCAATGCCGCAGAACGCGTGTCGACTCCGAACACGGTGCGGCACCAGTCACTGGTCAGCCCCGAGGACCGCTTGTCACGCGGGCGCACTGTGTGGTTCACCGGGCTCTCGGGTTCCGGCAAGTCGTCGGTGGCGATGCTCGTCGAGCAGAAACTGCTGGAAAGCGGCACGCCCGCATACGTTCTGGATGGCGACAACCTGCGGCACGGACTGAACGCCGACCTCGGGTTCAGCATGGCCGACCGGGCGGAGAACCTGCGCCGGCTGGCGCATGTGGCGACGCTACTGGCGGATTCCGGACAGGTCGTGCTGGTGCCCGCCATCAGCCCGCTGGCCGAACACCGCGAGCTGGCTCGTCAGGTGCACGCCGACGCGGGGTTCGACTTCTTCGAGGTGTTCTGTGACACCCCGCTGGCGGACTGCGAGAAGCGAGACCCCAAGGGCCTCTACGCAAAAGCGCGGGCCGGCCTCATCACTCACTTCACCGGCATCGACAGTCCGTACCAGCGGCCGAAGAACCCGGATCTGCGGCTGACGCCGAGACACAGCCCGGAGGTACTGGCGCAACAGGTACTCGAGCTGCTGGGCATCGTGTCGTGACCGGCGGGCAGGAGCGCAGCGACACGGGGAGAGGTTCAGATCACCAGCTCGCCGCGCGGCTGGCGACGCAGGCGGGCGAGCTACTGCTGGCAGTCCGGGCCGAGTTGGCCGACGCCGGTGCTGACGAGCGGAAGTCGGCCGGCGACAAGCGGTCCCATGACTTCCTGATGGCGGCTCTGGCGGCCGAACGGCCGGACGACGCGGTGCTGTCAGAGGAGGGCATCGACAACCCGGTGCGGCTCAAGGCCGACCGGGTGTGGATCGTCGACCCGCTGGACGGCACCCGCGAGTTCTCCGAACTCGGCCGGGCGGACTGGGCGGTGCACGTTGCGCTGTGGCAGTCCGGCGAACTCGTCGCGGGCGCGGTGGCGCTTCCCGCGCAGGGCATGACGCTCGCAACGCCGCACGTCGCGAAACCACCACCCCCGCCCGCGATACCGCGGATCGTGGTGTCGCGCACCCGCCCGCCCGCGATAGCGCTCGAGGTGCGTGAGCGCCTCGGCGGCACGCTCGTGGAGATGGGATCCGCCGGCGCGAAGGCCGCATCGATCGTCCAGGGCATCGCCGACGTCTACGTGCACGCCGGTGGGCAGTACGAGTGGGATTCGGCGGCACCTGTGGCGGTCGCCCGCGCCGCGGGTCTGCACACCTCACGCATCGACGGTTCGCCGTTGCGCTACAACCAGCCCGACCCGTTGTTGCCCGATCTGCTGATCTGTCGACCCGAACTGGCTGCCGCGGTGCTTGGAGTAACCGGCTGACCGCACCGGCGCGCAACGCAGTAGGTTTGTGCGATGGCTGAGCTCACCACGCTGCGCGCGCTGTCCGGTCTGCCGGTCGAACCGGTCGGTCTGGCGGAGTCGACCCTGATCATGATCGACTGCCAGAACACCTACACCAACGGCGTCATGGAATTGGAAGGTGTGCAGCCTGCACTCGACGAGGCCGCCGCGCTGCTCGACCGGGCGCGTTCGGCGGGGATCCCGATCATCCATATCCAACACTCCGACGGCCCGGGGTCGCTGTACGACATCGACGGCGAGAGCGGCGCGATCGTCGACCGGGTGGCACCTCGTGAGGGTGAACCGGTGGTGGTGAAGAACTACCCGAACTCGTTCGTGGAGACCGACCTGGACGAGCGGCTCAAGGCGGCCAACGCTTCGAACCTGGTGATCGCCGGGTTCATGACGCACATGTGCGTGAACTCCACGGCGCGCGCCGCGTTCAACCTCGGGTATGCGCCGACGGTGGTGGCGTCGGCCACCGCGACCCGCGCTCTGCCCGGCGTGAACGCCACCTCGGTGCCCGCGGCGGACATGCAGGCCGCCAGTCTGGCCGCCATGGCCGATCTGTTCGCCGTCGTCGTGCCCACCGCCCAGGCCATCCCGGACTGACTGGCAGAATTCGGACAATGCGCATGTCGGCCAAGGCGGAGTACGCCGTCCGGGCCATGATCCAGCTGGCCACCGTCGATGACGGCGTGCTGGTCAAGACCGATGACCTGGCCAGGGCGCAGGCGATCCCGCCGCAGTTCCTGGTCGACATCCTGTCCGATCTGCGCACCGACCGGCTGGTCCGGAGTCACCGCGGCCGCGACGGCGGCTACGAGCTTGCCCGCCCGGCCGCCGACATCAGCATCGCCGATGTGCTGCGGTGCATCGACGGTCCGCTGGCCAGCGTCAAGGACATCGGGCTGGGCGACCTGTCCTACTCCGGTCCGACCGCGGCGCTGACGGACGTGTGGCGGGCGCTACGGGCCAGCATGCGGTCCGTGCTGGAAGAGACAAGCCTGGCCGACGTCGCCGCGGGGTCGCTGCCTGAGCACGTCAGCGGGCTCGCCGACAACTACCGGTCGCAGGAGGAGCAGCGCGGACACCGGAGCCGCGGGGCCGGCTAACCGCCCGAGCCGTACGGGCGCGTGATGATCTCGATGTAGTGGCCGGCAGGGTCGCAGAAGTAGACGCCCCGCCCGCCGTCGTTTTGATTGATCTCGTTGGGCCGGGATCCGCGCGGGTCTGCCCAGTGTTCGAGACTGCGCGTGCGGATCTTGCCGTAGATCGCGTCGAAGTCGTCCTCGGAGACCAGGAAGGCGTAGTGCTGCGGCGGGATCGGGTGTTCTTGCGGCCCTCGGCGTAGTCGAGACTGACGCCGTGTTCGAGGGTGACCGCCAGGAAATGACCCACGGGCACCGCGTCGGGCAGGCCGAACAGCTCGGTGAAGAATGCCGCGGACTGCCGCTTGTCGTGCGCGGCGACGATGGTGTGTTGAACGTGATGCTCATTGTTGTATCCAGTCAACCAGTTTCGTCCAGACTGCGGCAAGGGCCGCCGGGACTGATGATCTCCAGATCTCCGCTCGGCGGCGCTCGCCTCGAGGTGACGCTGCGCACGGACCACAGAGCTGAGGACACCTGGCCGTTCAGGCTGTTGTCAGGAAGTCTGCGGCAGCCTTATCGCTGTCACTGGTTTCAGCCAAGGAGTCATGCATGCAGGTCAAGAAAGCCGGCGTTATGGCGGCCGGTGTCGCCGCGCTGGTCATCACGCTCGGCACGGGTATCGCCGTGGCGCAGCCCGACGACAGCAACGAAACGCCGATCACCGGAGACGCACTGACGCAGGCAAGCGCCGCTGCGTTGACGTTCACCGGCGGGGGGACCATCACCCAGACCAAGGTCGGCGACGAGGAAAGCTACTACCAAGTCGAGGTGACTCTGGCTGACGGCAGGCAGACCGACGTCCAGCTCGACCAGCAGTTCCACGTCGTCGGTAGCAAGACCGAGCCGGCGGGCGTTGACGACAACGCGCCTGACGGGCCCGACGGCGGCAACTAAGGGATCACGGCGGTGAACACCGGCGCGATCCGCCGCCGGTAGAGACTCAGCTCTTGTCGCGGCGGACTGCATCAAGGCCGTTACCGAAGCCGGCGACAAGACAAATGACTGCCTGCCCGTCGCGCCGGACAGCGAACGCGTCGATCTCGGCGCACCGAAGTTCAGCCACCCGACCCCGGTCACCCACCGGCTACATCCGACCAGTCGTGTTGAGCAGATAATTTACGGCGGTCACGTCGACGGCAAGCCATTCCGCACCGAGGTGACCCTCATGCCGGAGATCAAGGCGACGCCGTATCGCGGCACGACGGTCGACACCGCGATCATTCAGTACGTCGCATATTCGGACGGCCGGATCCAAGAGGTGGCCATCGACCGTTACGCCCAGGCCGACGACGGCTCGGTGTGGTACTTCGGTGAGGATTTCTCGGCTTTCGAGGACGGCAAGGTCGCCGACACTTCGGGGACCTGGCTGGTCGACGACAAGACACCGGCCGCGATGATCATGCCGGCCGACCCGCATCCCGGTGACGTGTACCGCCCGGAGAACGTCCCGGAGGTGGTGTTCGAGGAGGTGCGGGTCGAAAAGGTCGACGAGAACGTCGCCGGCCCGAGCGGAAACATCAGTGGCGCAATGGAAGTCAGTGAGCTGCACATGGACGGCACGCGGGAGGGGAAGACCTTCGCCCCGGGATACGGTGAGTTCTCCACCGGAGACCCTGCCGGTGACCTCGAGGCGGTGTCGCTGGCGTCGCCGACCGACCGTCGGCCGGGTCCGGCTCCCGCCGAGTTCGGCGCGCTCTCGGCTGCGGCTCGAGGGGTCTTCGAGGCCGTCGCCGTCTCCGCTGAAGAACGCGTGAAGCAAGCCGTTCCGGCGCTGGATCAGGCGTGGGGGGCGCTGCGCGCCAAGGGAATTCCGCCGCAATTGGAGTCCCAGATGAAACGAGACATTGGCGAGCTCACCACCGCTACAGATGTCAGGGACTGGGGGTCCGCGCGGTCGGCTGCGCTGCGGGTCGCCGAGAACGAGCTCGACCTGCGGTTGCTGTACCAACGGGCGGTCGATGTCGACCTGGGCCGTCTGGCCTTGTGGGCAGATCAGATTCCGGTCGATGTCGCGGCCGACGACGGAGGAGCGGTGCTTGGCGATGTGGCAGCCCTGGATCGGGTCTGGGAGCGCACGCGGCACGGGGTGGATGCCGCGGGGCCCGTCGACAACGCGTTGCAGGAGCTCCGGCAGGCGGCCGAAGGCGAAGATCTTCCCGCGTCGCACCGTGCGGCGGCGGCGCTGAAGCAAGCGGTCGCCGGCCTGCACACCCGCTGACACCGGACCGATTCCTTTCCGACCGCCGGCCGGTCTATATCGGTATGACCGTAGAACTCAGCGACGTGGTCCGCGACGTGATCGACGGGCCCCACCTGGCCATCCTTGCGACGTCGAACGCCGACGGCCGACCGCAGTCGTCGGTGATTTTCATCAAGCGTGATGGTGACGCGATTGTGCTCAGCACCATCAAGGGTCGCCTGAAGACCCGAAACATGGCGCGCGACCCACGGGTCAGCCTGCTGGTGGCCGACAAACGGTCCGGCCGGTACGTGGAGATCCGCGGCACCGTCGAGGTGACCGAGGACCCGGAGAAGTCGTTGCTGTACGAGATGTACGACAGGTATATGGGCGGCATGGCGCCACCGCCGGAACCTGATGCCGAGCGCGTGATCGTGCGGGTCACCGCGGACAAGGTCTACCACTGGCCACCGGTGCCGGTGACCGTATGAGCGAGCAGCTGGCGGCTCGTCCCTTCGTGGGCGAGGGTGAATTCGCGCGCAGCACAGAGCCGTTCCGTCGCGAGCTGACGGCGCACTGCTATCGGATGCTCGGCTCCGCGCAGGATGCCGAGGACGCCGTCCAGGAGACGTACCTGCGGGCGTGGCGTTCCTTCGGTGACTTCGAGAACCGGTCCTCGGTGCGGACCTGGCTCTATCGGATCGCCACCAATACCTGTCTATCCGCACTGGGGCACAGCAGTCGACGTGTGTTGCCCTCGGGTCTGGGCGGCCCCACCGACGACCCCGGGGGCGCGCCCGCACCGGCGGGACCGGAGGTGAGGTGGCTGCAGCCGTTGCCGGATGCCTGGGTGAGTCCGCAGTCCGACGACCCCGCCACCGTTGTCGCGTCGCGGGAGAGCCTGCGGCTGGCCCTGGTGGCCAGCCTGCAGTACCTGCCCGCGCAGCAGCGCGCGGTGCTGATCCTGCGCGACGTGCTGGCCTTTCCGGCCGCCGAGGTGGCGCCGATGCTGGGCATCAGCGTTGCGGCGGTCAAGAGTGCGCTGCAGCGGGCCCGTGCCCGGATGAAGGAGGTGGCGCCGAGCGCCGACGAGCTCAGCGCGCCCACCCATCCGCAGGCGCAGGCGCTGCTCGACCAGTACATCGCCGCCTTCGAAAACGCCAATGCCAAGGCTCTGGAGAAGGTACTGCGCCACGACGCGGCCCTGGAGGTGGTGGGGTCCCGCACCTGGTTCGAGGGCCGCGCGACCTGCGTGCCCTTCCTCGCCAATGTTGTGCTGGGCGCACCAGGGGACTGGCGGATGGTGCCCATTGCCGCCAACGGCCAGCCCGCTTCGGCCGCGTACCACCGCAGCGCGGACGGCAGCTTTGCGGCGTACGGCGTCGCGGTGCTCACCACGACGCCAACCGGCATCGCGCGGATCGTTGTGTTCGGCGACCCCGGCCTGCTGGCCATGTTCGGCCTCCCGCCGCAACACCGCGACTCGGCTAGCTGAGGTCCTCGACCGACACGTCCCCGTTCTCGGAGCGGGCGCTCACCTCGGCTATGGCGACGGCGGCATTGGTGGTCTGCGGGACCATCACCGTCGTGTCACCATTCGGTCGCCCGGACTGCGCCCGCACCAGGTAGGGGCCGACGGCGGGTAGCGCGATGGTGATATCGCCGTTGCGGCTGACCGCCTCGACGGTGCGTGGGGGGCTGCCTTTGAAGTCCTGACTGGACCGCGGATCTACTTCGGCGCGGTGAGTTCCAGAGCGATGTTGTCCGGGTCGCGGAACTCCAGAATGTGCATCGGACCGATGTCCTTCACCGGCTCGTGGGAATATCGAGGTCGTCGAGATGCGCTGCTGCGGCTTCGATTTCGGCCTTACTGCCGAGCTGGAACGCGAGGTGGTCAAGGCCCACGCGGTCGCGGTCGAAGGTGTCTGACGCTGCGGGGCGAAGGCTGATGAGTGCATTGCCGATGTTGTAGATCACGCCGCCGAACAGAAAGCTGAGCTGCTTCCGGGTGGCCTCGTCGGCGTCGTCGGGGACCTCCATCGCGACGGGCCCGCCGAAAACGGCGTCGTGGAACTGCCGGGACCGGTCGATGTCGGTGACGGTGAGCCTGACGTAGGCGACGGATTTTGAGGTGATGGCCATGGCCCGATGGTGCCAGTCGCCGCGAACCGCCCGGGGTGGGGACCGCGGCGTGCCAGAATCCCGTCGTGCGAATAGGGATGACCATGCCGGTGATGGAGCCGGACCTGGACGCGGCGACACTGAAGGCGTGGGCCCGCACGATTGACGAGGGCCCCTTCTCTTCGCTGTGCTGGGGCGAGCGGATCGCCTTCGACAATCCCGAAAGCCTCACGCTGCTGGGCGCATTGGCGGCGTGGACGGACCGCGTCCGGCTGGTGACGACGGTCATCGTGCCGCAACTGCACGACCCGGTGATGCTGGCCAAGGCGTTGGCGACCGGTGACATGCTCTGCGGCGGGCGTCTGACCGTCGGCATCGGTGTCGGTGGCAGGCACGAGGATTACCACGCAGTGGGCGCCGACCCCGCGACGCAGACCATGCGCGGCATGGCCGAGCGGGTCGCGGTCATGAAGCGGGTCTGGGCGGCGGAGAAAATCACCGAATCTGTGCTGCCGGTCGGACCGCCGCCGGTGCAGTCCGGCGGTCCCGAACTGTTGATCGGCACGATCGGGCCGAAGACCGTCCGCAGCGCTGCCGCGTGGGCCGACGGGATCGCCGGCACCACGCTCGATCTCGACGTCGACAAACAGAATGAATTGTTCGATGTCGCGCGGACGGCGTGGGCCGAGGCTGGTAAACCGAAACCGCATCTGGCCACGTCGTTCTGGTTCGCGCTCGGGCACGCTGACGCCGCCAGATCTCAGGTGCACCGACACCTGCGCCGCTACATGAACTGGATTCCGGCCGAATACGTCGACGCGATGGCGCCCACCACGGGCTGGTCGGGCAGCCAGGATGAAATCGTCGCCGTGCTGCGGAAGTTCGCCGCTGTCGGTACCGACGAGGTTCAGCTGATCCCGACCAGCTCGGATCTCGACCAGGTCCGCCGGGTCGCCGAAGTGGTCGAGGAGCTGGGTTAGGTCAGAACCCGAGTGGCCACCCAAGCGGAGGAGGCGGTGCCCACCCGAACGTCGGCCCGAGCGGCGGGGGCGGGCCCAACTGCGGCATCTCCGGCGGAGGCGGTAGCTCCACGGGGGCAGGCCCAGCCCGGTCCCGATGCCGGGCGGACTTATTCCGATTGGAGCATTCACCGAAACCGGCGACGGCACCCCGAACGACCCTGGCGCGGGAAGCGAATACTGAGACAATGCGTCCTGCAGCACCTGAGCTGGATCACGCTGGTCCTGGTTCCCTTGATCCTGTTGCGGCTGATCGTCGGCACTGACCGGCGGAGCTGGATCGGCGTTGGCCACGCCCGCGCCCAGTCCGAGGGGGTAAAGTCACTCCTAAGGAACGGTAAAGCCCAGCGCGCCGGCGATCACGATTGCCTTCACACTCACCGTGCAACTCCTATCGGTTGACGCCGTTCACACTGGATCCCTCGGTCAGGCCGAAGGAGCGCTGAGGTGCGTAAATATCGGTGGCCGCAGGCAAGCAGCTGCGTTCTGGCGTTCTGGGACGTTCACCAATGTTTGCCAAAGAAGACCAAATGGTACTTAGTTAGTGCGGGCGCCTGCAGGAGTTCGGGAAGTCGCTCGAGTTGTGCAGCGTCTCGTCATCGTATGCGTTGAGGATTTGAGGTGCCGGTCATCCGCCGGCCGTCTGCCTCCAGAACTCCACCATTGCGCTCGGCCGCGCGCATTTAGCATGCTCGGTCCATATACCCGCGGGTCGGACTGTGCGAGAATAAGGCGTTCGACTGCTGGCAAGCGGTCCTTCAGGCTGGTGGTGAGCACATAATGATTGCGTCGCATTTGCGCTTCGCTGCAGCTGTTTGTGTGCTTGCCGCCGGCCTGCTGATGGGAGCTGGCGGGGGCGCGGTCGCCGTTGCCGATCCCGCACCCGATTCCAGCGGTTCGGCTGCGACCGGCGATGCCGGCCCCACCGCCGCAGGCCACGGCAGCACTGCGGCAAGCAACCCGGTCGGCAACGTTGTCGGCAATGTCGCCGACACTCTGCGGAAGACGCTTCAGGGCGTAACGAGCACGCTCGGCTCTGGCCGGCTACCACGCCAGCAGCCTGCCGCGGAAAGCCCGAAGAGTGAGCCTGCCGCTGCCCCTCAGAGCGAGACGAAAGGCTCGGGCGTCGTCGCGGGTACGGATCCGGTCCCCGCGGCTCCGGACGTGGTGGTCCCGGTCCCCGATGCAGTGCCGGTTAACGATGTGGTGGCGCCGGTTCCGGACGTGGTGGCGGCGCCCGTTCCCGATGTGGTGGCGCCGGCTCCCACCGTCGTCACGCCGGTTCCCACCGTCGTCACGCCGGTTCCCACCGTCGTGACGCCGGTGCCGAACGTGGTCGTGTGGGTTCCCATTCTTGTCGCGCCGATTTCTGACGTCATTGCGGCCGTTCAGCACATGCTCACCTCGGCTGCCGGTGCGGTGGCGCCGCTCACGAAACTGCAGTCCGACCTTTCCTCCTTGTTCGGCATCGTCGGGGCGGGGCCAGGAGGGGACGGGTCGAGAGGTGGGCTGTCGGCAGCCGCGGGCGCGTCGGTGGCTCCGAAATTGCCGCTGGTCTACTCACTCGCCGGTGTCCCGGCCAGGCCGTTGGCCGGCAACGCAGCCGGGGCTGCAACGCTCGAGGGGACTGGGGCATCCAGTTTCGGCGCGCCGACCCAGGTCGATCTGGCGTCATCCCCTCCCTGGATGGCACCGGTAGCACGCAATGGCGCGATTCCGAGGGGCGTCCGCTCGTTTTTGCAAGGTGCCCTCAGCGGACTCCTGCTACCCGTTTCACTGTCTGCCCTGGCCGGTGTCGCTCTGCCAGGCGTCGGCGGCATTTTGATCCTTATCGGGGCCGGGGTGCGCGTCGGATACCGCCAGGCCAAAGCCGGTTGCGTATTGCGAACAGCGGGCATTGCGCACTTCGCCCGTCCGGCGCCATTAGGTGTCGTCCGTTCAGGACCGTTAGGTGTCGTCGGTCCGGATTCAGTGGTCGTTGCCCGTCCGAGGACATTGCGCGTCGCCCGTCCGGCGGCGTTGAGCGCCGAATGTCTTCTCGATGAAGCCGCCTAGCAGCCTCTCGCGATGAAGTACCGCCGCCTCGGCGGCAGACTACGCACCGCACTTATCGATGAACTATGCGACGAGCGATCCAGACAACGGCGATCAGCGGACCACCGCTAGCTACTTACCCCGGTTGCCTCGATCGTGGCGGTGGACGAACCGGCGCACTCGCTTGGCCATGCCATCCCATTGGGCACGGTCATACAACACCATGTACACACCCACGACCACTGAACCCAGTAGGACAGCGACAAGGGCCAACCCAGCAATAGAAGACATCGCTGGTCGAGTACCCAATGCCCACCAGTACCAACATCGGCTGCCGCAGGAGTGGGGCATGACCCCAAGACCTCGAGCGCCGCGCCCAAGGGGTATAGCTTCTGCCACTTCTTGCATCGCATCGGAAAAACCGGGGGTCGAGAAGTATTCCGGCTGCTCAGATGTCGTTGGGGGCGCTGCAAATACCCCCAAAACGGCCGGAAAACCGCTCATAACCGCCGGGGCGTCACGCCGAAACGAACGTGTGCGCCTCATAGATCTCGGGCCGGTCGTCAACGCCGAACTCTTGCAAGATCGGCCCGACAACCTCACCGAACCGGTTGCGCGCTTCTTCTGACTGCCAGACATCGACAACGCGAAAGCCCTGCGGGCTCTGTCCGGCCACATGCACCAGAAGACCTTCGACGGCCAATCGGACGGTGACTCCAGGCGGGTCTTGCCGTGGTCTTGCCGCCGGTCAATTTGCGCACTATTTCTTCGTATTTCTCCTGAGTAAGGCTCGGGCCTTGATGGACTAATACAACGGACATGGTCTTCCCCTCTTCCGGGTTATAACGGCTTGCGACACCGTGTCATCATGAGCTTGCAACGTGGTGTCGACTGAAAATACGGTCGCCGGGTAACAAGACGACGTTCGATCGCGCGGCCAACCGGGGGATCGGTTGCAAATGCAAGATCTATTCGCCGGCGGGATCGATCTTCTTGGCAGAAGCAAGGCGCCTCATGTCGCCCAACATCCACCGGAAGTGATCGGGAGGAGAGGTGTTCGCCCTGACTGACATAGCACGGGAATAGCACGGACGACTTCACTCACGACTATAAGTCCCGTTGACCTGCATAAACACCTGTGCCCCCGGCAGGATTCGAACCTGCGGATGGCGTTACAGCAAACATCTAGGCTGACCCGCCGATTCTACCGAAAACGCTGTCTACCAACGGGTTTGACTGCGACCGCGCCTCGGGCATGTCGCGCATGTCGCGCCGTTTGGCGCATCCTGAATAGGTAGCTGGTGGGTAGGCGCTG
>JAOPWF010000298.1 GCA_025965815.1 Mycobacterium sp. | reverse complement strand
ATCGTCACTGCCTGTGTCCAAGGTCCGTACCACCGAAAAGCAAGGGGGAACCGTGGTTTCGCTCCAAGCACTGCCCACCCAACCGCAAAAGCGAGAACCGATCGCGATCGTTGGCATCGGATGCCGGTTGCCTGGCGGTATCACCGATCCCGACGGGCTATGGAACGCGCTCCTCGACGGCCGCGACTGCGTCGTCGATATCCCTGGCAGCCGTTGGGATCCGCAGAAATTCCTCGACCCGAGCGGCCGGGCGCCAGGCAAGAGCTACGTGCAGAAGGCGGGAATGCTGGCTGAGGACCCGAAGGCATTCGACCACGCGTTCTTCGCGATCCCGCCACGCGAGGCGGCGATCCTGGACCCGCAGCAGCGCCTACTGCTGCAATGCGCCTGGGAGGCGTTCGAAGACGCCGGTGAGCCCGCGAGCCAGCACGCCGGAGCGCGAACCGGTGTCTTCATCGGTGGCTTCATGATGGACCACCTGACAAACAGCGCAGACCCCAGAGAGCGGGACCGCATTACGACACACTCCCCGACGGCCGGCACGCTCACGATGCTGTCCAATCGGCTCTCGTACGTGTTTGATCTGAGGGGGCCGAGTATCTCGCTGGACACGGCGTGCTCGTCGTCGCTCGTCGCGCTCCACCAAGCCTGCCAAAGCATCTGGGCAAACGAGAGCGACGCCGCCCTTGCGGGTGGGGTTAACGTTCTGCTGTCACCGGGGACCCAGATCACGATGGCGAAGGGCCGCTTCCTCTCCCGGAAAGGTCTGTGCCAGGCCTTCAGCGAGAACGCCGACGGCTACGTGCGGGCGGAGGGCGCGGCCGTGCTGTTGCTGAAGCCCCTTTCGGCCGCCCGGCGCGACGGGAACACAGTGCACGCGGTCGTCCTGGGCACGGCGGCCAACCAAGACGGGCGGACCAATGGAATCACGGTGCCCAACGGTGACGCGCAGATCGAGGTGATGCGGACCGCGTACCAACAAGCCGGGGTCACGCCATCGGAGGTGACCTACGTCGAGGCCCACGGCACCGGAACTCCGGTCGGTGATCCGATCGAAGCGCGGGCGATCGGGACGGTAGTGGGCGCCGGGCGTATCGACGGGCCGTGCCGCATCGGTTCGATCAAGACCAATGTCGGACATCTGGAGGCCGCCGCGGGTGCGGCGGGCGTTATCAAGGCGGCACTCTGCCTGAAACACGGCATGGTCCCCCCGCACCTTCATCTGACGGCGGTAAACCCCGCGATCGACCTCGATGCGCTCAACCTGACAATCCCGACGGAAACCCAGACGCTGCCACGGTTGAAAGGACGTAGGGTCGCCGGCGTCAATTCGTTCGGTTACGGAGGGACAAACGCCCACGTGGTCCTCGCGGAGCCACCGGAGGATGTCGCCAAAAGCACGGACGAGGTGTCCGACGCTGCCGCCGCCCACGTCGAAACGGCGACGGAGGCCCTCCTGCCCGTCAGCGCCCGTAGCCCCGGGGCACTGCATGAGCTCGCCGCGAAGCATGCGACAGCGCTCTTGCGCCCCGACGTCGACTTAGCCGACTACTGCAGAAGCGCGGCCATTCACCGCAGCCACCACCGACTCCGTACAGCGTTCCCGGCGGCGGACCGCTTGTCGTTGATCGATTCGCTGCAGAATTTTTCCCTGGAAGAGGCTGGCGCGGTTGAACCGACGCTCGAAGCTCCCAGGCTGCTGTTCGTCTACACTGGCATGGGGCCGCAGTGGTGGGCGATGGGCCGCCAGCTCTTCGAGACGGAAAAAACCTTCCGCGAAGCAGTCGAGGAGTGCGACGAAGCCTTCCGCGAGTTCAGCGGTCGTTCGATCCTCGACGAGCTCCTCGCCGAAGAGTCCGCGTCCGGGATGGCCCGGACCGAAGTTGCTCAGCCAGCCAATGCCGTCTTGCAGATCGCGCTGACCCGGCTGTGGCGTTCGTGGGGTGTCCACCCTGACGGCGTGCTGGGCCACAGCGTCGGTGAGCTCGGGGCGGCGTACGCGTCGAATGCGCTGAGCCTGCGCGACACCATGCTTGTCGCTCACCATCGAAGCCGGCTACAGGCACAGCTCGCGGGTCGAGGCAAGATGCTCGCCGTCGGACTAACCGCGGAAGAAGCGGCGACGTGCACCGAGCGGTTCGGGCACCAGGTGTCAGTCGCAGCGGTCAACAGCGCCATCTCGCTCACGCTCGCCGGGAACACGGCAGCATTGGAGACAATCGCCGCCGAACTCACCGCGGCCGGGAAGTTCAACCGCTTCCTGCAGGTCGAGGTGCCCTACCACAGCCCCGTCATGACGGACATCCGCGACGAGTTGCTCGCCGCGCTCATGCCGCTACAGACCCCGCGACCCGAGCTCGACGTGTACTCGACGGTCACCGGGGCGCGGATGGAACATGATCGCCACGACGCGTCGTACTGGTGGCACAACGTCCGCGACACCGTGCTGTTCGCCGACGCGTTGAAGACGGCGATTTCCGACGGTCATCGCATCTTCCTAGAGGTCGGGCCGCATTCGGTGCTCGCGACATCGATCCGCGACGTGGTCGGCGAAGTCGGCGCCAAAGCCGTCGGGATCACGTCCCTGACGAAGGGCGCCCCAGAGCGCGCGACGATGCACGCGGCCCTGCGGTCTCTCTATGCCGCTGGCGCCGCGATCGACTGGGAGACATTCTTCGGTCCCGGCGCCTACACCCCGGTGCCCAGGTATCCATGGCAGCAGGCCAGTCTCTGGGAGGAGAGCGATCGCGCGACTCGGAGCCGCGTGGCGCATGAACGACACCCGATGATCTTCGAGGTCGAATCGGGCTCACCGCGCCGCTTCATCTCGGACCTATCGTTCGCGTGCCTGCCCTTCCTCGAAGATCACCATGTAGCCGGGGCCGTGCTCTTCCCCGGCGCGGGTTACGTCGAGCTCGCACTCGCGGCGCGAGAAGCGCTGACGCAGAACGCATCCTGCTCCATCGAGGAGCTCGAATTCAAGGTTGCGCTGCCACTGAAGGCGGAGGCCCCCGCCCGGGTGGCCGTGACGATCTCACCCGACTCTTCGGTGCTTTCGATTCATAACGAAGGCGAGGGCACCGACCCGGTGCTTTGCGCGCGGGCGAAGGTGTTCTCTGCCGGGCGCGTTCCGGAGCAGGTTGACATCGAGGCGCTGCGGCAACGGCTGACCAACGAGGCTTCACCGGATGCGCTGTACGACTCACTCGCCAAGCGAGGCCTACGCTACGGCCCGAAGTTTCAGGCTGTCCGCTCGCTGCGCCGGACCACGGGTGAAGTCCTTGCCGGCCTGGCTCTGCCTGAGGGTGTGGACGCACAGGGATACCACCTGCACCCGGTGTTGCTCGATGGCGCTTTCCACAGCCTGATCGCATCGGTGGACGAGGGACCGCGTGGGGATCTGATTCCGGTGGCAATAGATCGAATTCACTTCGTGGGTGGATCCTCGCCGGTCGCCTACAGCCACGGTCGGATCGTTCGGGCCGACTCCGACGGGGTTACCGGGGACATCACGCTCATGGCGGAAGACGGTACGGTGATCGCGCGGATCTTCGGGTTCACCTGCCGGCTCCTGCCGAGGATTCCACGGCATGATCAGCAGCAGCGCCGTCTCTACACGCGCAAGTGGGTCCCGCTCGAAGCGACCCCGTCCGCAGCAGCGTCTTACCTGGTCCAGCGCGACAGCGACATCCAGCCGCTCCTCGACGAGCTGTTGGAGCGGCCCGAACCCGTTTCGCTGGTCGATCTGCGCTGGGCGGCCGAACCGAACACCTCGTCATCGCCCGTCGAATACGGTGCGGCGGCCGCCGATCGACTCTTGAACACGCTGCGATCGCTGCCGCCGGGCAAGGTGGCCCGATATTTCATCATCACCCTACGCCAGGAGGTGCTTGAGGGAGACTCGCATGAACCGGCGATCGATCGCGCCGTCCTGCTCGGGCTGTCCCGGACAGTCATCTCCGAGCGCCCCGATCTCGGGGTCACGCTCGTAGACATCGACGAGCCGTTCGCGCAAACCGACGAACTGCTGCAAGTTCTCAGTGGGGTGGGCGCAGAGCAGGAGATCGCGCTGCGTCGGGGAGAGCTCTTCTGCGCACGGATCGATCGCGTGGCCGGCGCTGACGAAGTGCAGCCGGAGGAGATGCGGACCGTCCCAGTGTCACCCGGGACCGTCTACGCGCTGGAACTCGGGGCCACAGGGACCTTGGACAGCATGGCGTTCGCGTCCTGCGAAAGAGGCGCCCTGGGCGCTGACGAGGTGGAGATCGAGGTCGACTTCGTTCCGCTCAACTACAAGGACGTCCTCAAGGCGATGGGGCTTATCTCCGACAAGATCACGAAGGACACGTATTCGGGAAGCGGGATCGGGATGGAGGTTGCGGGTCGAATCTCCCGTGTCGGCAGTGCGGTCACGGCCCTGCTGGTCGGCGCCCGCGTCTACGCCCTCGGCACCGACGCGTTCACGTCGCACGTGATTACCTCGCAGCAACGCGTTTTCCCCTTGCCGGACTCGGTCTCCCTGGAGGCGAGCACAGGCATGGTCGCTTTCATTACCGCTTATCAAGGCCTGGTAAAGATCGCCCGGTTGCAAAAGGGCGAGACGGTGCTCGTGCACGGCGCTACGGGCGGCGTCGGGCTCGCGGCAATCGAGCTGGCGAAGTGGATCGGCGCAGAGGTGATCGGGACCGCGGGTTCCTCCGAGAAGCGAGACCACTTGCGCTCCCTCGGGATCACTAGGGTGACCACTTCACGTGAGGTGTGGTTCGCCGACGACGTGATGGCCTGGACCGAAGGTCGTGGCGTGGACGTCGTCCTCAACTTCTCACCCGGGGAGTTGATGACGAAGAGTCTGGCGTGCGTCGCGCCGTTCGGACGATTCATCGAGATCGGAAAGATGAGTTTCGAGCAGGACGCGCCGCTGGGTCTGCGCCCGTTCAACGAGAACCTCCTCTATGCGTCGCTGGACGTCGACCGCCTGATAGCGAGCCGGCCGGAATACACGGCCAGCATCATCACCGACGTGCTCGCGCTGATGGATGAGAAGAAAGTCAACGGCATCCCGGTGACACTCTTCCCCGCCAGCCGCATCGATGAAGCGTTCAGGCTGATGGCTAGGTCCAAGCACATCGGCAAGGTCTGTGTCGCCATGCGCGATCCGGAGCTGCAGCTGCGAGTGCACGCACCGCGACGAATCCGCCCGGACGCGAGCTATCTGGTGACCGGGGGCTTGGGCGGCTTCGGTTTGGAGACCGCGAAGTGGCTTGCCGACGAAGGGGCCCGACACCTTGCCCTGGTGAGCCGTCGAGGCGCGTCGGCATCCGAAGCACGCGAGGCGATCCGGCACTTGGAAGCACGCGGCGTGACGGTTCGGGCCTTCGCGGCAGACGTGGCGAGCCGAGCCGAGATCGCAGCAGTCCTCGACGATATCGCCTCCACGATGCCGCCCTTGCGAGGGATCGTCCACAGCGCAACTGTGCTCGATGACCGAAAGCTGGCGGACCTGGACCGCGAATCGCTCGATCGCGTCCTGGGGCCCAAGGCGCTGGGCGCCTGGAACCTGCACACGCTCACTGGCAACCTCGACTTCTTCGTGATGTACTCATCGATCTCGTCGTTGTTCGGGACTCGCGCACAGGGTAACTATGTCGCCGCCAACTCCGTGCTCGATGCTCTGGGCAAGCTTCGTCGTCACCGCGGCCTACCCGCCTCGGTGATCCAGTGGGGTGTTCTGGGCGAGACGGGCATCGTGGCGAGGGACGCCAACACCGCCAGATACCTCGAGCAAATGGGGATCAACGCGCTCAGCATCGACGACGCGCTAATGGCCCTGCGCGAGGTGATTTTCCGGGATCTCGAAAGCCTCACCGTGGTGGAGGCCGACTGGTCGCGATTCGCCGCCTCTCTCGGCCCGATGGCCGGCGACCGGCGAATTTCGCTGCTCGTCGAGGCCGAAGGCGCTACCACCGGCGCCGCCAACGCCCAGGTGATCGAGCTCTTCGAGCGCCTCAGCGACGAGGCCCGCCGCGAACACGTTCAGGCCTTGCTCGTCAAGATCGTGACGGGCGTGATGCAGATGGAAGAGCCGAGTTTGGCGCTCTCGCAGCCGCTGCATGAGGTCGGGATGGATTCGATCATGGGACTCGAGATCGTGGCCGGAGTCGAAAAGGCCTTGGGGTTGCGGCTTTCCGCGATGGACCTGGCAATGGGTCCGTCAATCGAACAGCTCGCCCAGACCGTCCTCAGGGGCCTGGCCGACATGGCAGGCGTGGCGCCAGCCGAACTCGCCGCGTAGGCCCATCAACCCTCAGCAGAAAGAAAGGCATAATCGTCCATGTTCACGACCGAGTTAGCCCAAGATAAGCCCGCACCGATCCGACGTTGGGCAGGTGGGGTCAGACTGACGAGGCTGTTGCAGCTCATCGCTCTGCTCGCCATCGTCGCGCCGCGCCGCATCATCGGGGTGGCACTGCTGGTCATGGTCGCCACAGCGGTGTTCGGCATCCCGGTTGCCAAGAGCCTGTCGGCTGGCGGGTTCCAGGATCCGACATCGGAGTCGTCGCAGGCTGCCCGGCTGCTGTCCGACAAGTTCGCTCGGGGCGACATGCAAATGTTCATCACTATCACCTCGGACGCGGGGGCACAGAGCACCGCCGCGCGTGCGGTCGGCACCGACATAGTGGCGCAATTGCAGGCATCTCCGTATGTGACGCAGGTCATTTCGGCGTGGACTGCGCCACCGTCGACCGCGGCGGGGCTCATCAGCAAAGACGGCAAGACCGGTCTGATCGTGATCGGTATCGCCGGCGGCGAGAATGGCGCGCAGCAGCATGCCAATGCGCTTGCGCACCAGCTGGTACACGACCGCGACGGGGTCACCGTGCGCGCCGGCGGCGAGGCGATGATCTACGTACAAGTCACCCACCAGACCGAGAAAGACCTGGTGCTGATGGAATCCATTGCGATCCCGCTCAGCTTCGTGGTGCTGGTGTGGGTGTTCGGCGGCGTGTTGGCGGCGGCGCTGCCGGTGGCGGTCGGCGGCTTGGCGATCTTGGGGTCGATGGCCGTGCTGCGAGCGGTCACCCTTTTCACCGACGTCTCAATCTTCGCGCTGAACCTGACTGTCGCGATGGGGTTGGCGCTGGCCATCGACTACACGTTGCTGATCGTCAGCCGGTTCCGCGACGAGCTGGCCAGCGGCGCCGGACGGGAGGAAGCGCTGATCCGCACAATGGCCACAGCGGGCCGCACGGTGGTGTTTTCGGCGGTCACTGTCGCCTTGTCGATGGTGGCGATGGTGCTTTTCCCGATGTACTTCCTGAAGTCGTTCGCCTACGCCGGGATCGCGACGGTGGTGTTCGCGATGGTTGCCGCTTTGGTGGTGACGCCGGCGGTGATCATGCTTGTCGGGGATCGTCTGGATTCGTGGGACGTACGGCGGCTAGGCCGGCGGTTGCTGGGTCGCCCAGAGCCGACGCCTCGCCCGGTCGAGCGGATGTTCTGGTATCGCTCAACGAAGTTCGCGATGCGCCGCGCGATTCCGGTCGGACTGGCGATCATCACCCTGCTCCTATTGCTGGGAACGCCGTTCGTGGGCATCAAATGGGGCTTTCCCGACGATCGCGTGCTACCACCGTCGCTGTCGGCACGCCAGGTCGGCGATGACCTACGCACCGATTTCGCGGTCAACTCGGCGACCAACGTGACCGTCGTGGTCCCGGATGTGAACGGGGTGACCGTCGCCGAGCTCGACGGCTACGCCGCGGCACTGTCGCGGGTTCCCGACGTGTCGTCGGTGTCGTCGCCGGGCGGCACGTTCGTCAATGGTGTTTTGGGAGCGCCCTCAGCTGCAGCGGCGATCAAAGACGGAAGCGCGTTTCTCACCGTGGGCAGTACCGCACCACTGTTCTCGCCGGCGTCGGAAACGCAGCTGGACCGACTGCACGCCGTCCTCGGTCCCGGTGGCCACAACGTGCAGATGACCGGCAGGGCGCAGGTGAACCACGACAGTGCGAAAGCGATCAGCTCGCGGCTGCCGACGGTACTCGCGGTCATTGGCGCGATCACATTAGTGCTGCTGTTCTTGCTGACCGGCAGCGTGGTACTGCCATTGAAGGCGCTGGTGCTCAACGTCTTGTCGCTGACGGCCGCGTTCGGGGCGCTGGTGTGGATCTTCCAGAACGGGCACCTCGGTGCCTTCGGCACCACCGCCACCGGCACGCTGGTGGCCAACATGCCGGTGCTGTTGTTCTGCATCGCATTCGGCATGTCGATGGACTATGAGGTGTTCCTGATCTCGCGTATCCGCGAGTACTGGCTGACATCGCCGAAATCCAACGCCGACAACGACGAAAGCGTCGCGCTCGGCCTGGCTCGCACCGGACGCGTCGTCACCGCGGCCGCACTGATGATGTCGATATCGTTCGCCGCGATGATCGCCTCGCACGTGTCATTCATGCGAATGTTCGGCGTTGGCCTGACGCTTGCGGTGCTGGTGGACGCCACGCTGGTGCGCATGCTGCTGGTCCCGGCGTTCATGCGTGTCCTCGGCCGGATGAACTGGTGGGCACCCAAACCACTTGCCCGACTGCACAAAAACCTGGGTATCAGCGAGGCCGGTACCCCATAGCCCTTCCAGGCTTACGCCCTAGCAGACTAGTTATCAAAACAAGAGGAGACCATAGTGAACCGATCCGCAGCCGCCGAGCGACGGGCCGAAAGCTCTCTACCACGGCTGCACCTCGCCGGACCGAGCGACGTCGACGCCGCGAAAATCGAGGCCGCAGCGGCCGAGCCCTTCCCGCGCCAGCGGGCATCGCTCTACGACGCCTGCGTCGAGCTGAAGGCACGGAAGGACCGGGCCAAGTCGGGAGCAGAACAGGCGACACATCGGCAGCGTGCGCTGGGGAAGATGACCGCGCGCGAGCGTCTGGAGGCGTTGCTCGACGATGAGTCGTTCGTGGAGATCGGCGCGCTCGCCCGTCACCGCGCCACAGGGTTTGGTCTCGAACGCAGCCGCCCCGACACCGATGGCGTAGTGACGGGTTGGGGAACCATCGACAGCCGCAAGGTCTTCGTCTACGCCCACGACTTTCGCATCTTCGGCGGATCGCTCGGTGAAGTATTCGCGACGAAGATCCACACGCTGATGGACCTCGCGGCCGCGACCGGCGCGCCGATCATCGGGCTGAACGACGGGGGCGGCGCGAGGATCCAGGAGGGCATCACAGCGTTGGCGGGGTTCGGTGGCATCTTCGCGCGAAACGTGAGCCTATCGGGCGTGGTGCCCCAGATCTCGGTGATCCTGGGACCCTGTGCTGGCGGTGCCGCCTACTCCCCGGCGCTCACCGACTTCGTGTTCGGCGTCAAGGACAAGACCAATCTGTTTCTCACCGGTCCCGATGTGGTGGAAGCCGTGACCGGCGAGAAAACCACACGAGAGGAGCTCGGAGGAGCGGTCACACACGCCACTCGCACCGGATTGGCTAGCTTCCTGGACGACGATGAGTCCAGCTGCTTCGATGAGGTCCGCTACCTGCTGTCGTTCCTGCCGTCCAACAACCACCAGGATCCGCCGTACTTCGCTCCGAGCGATCAACCATCTCGCCGCTGCGACGAGCTGCTCGACATCGTGCCGGTGGAGCCCAACCGCGCCTACGACATTCGTGATGTGATCGAGGTAATCGTCGATGATGGGGACTATCTCGAGGTGCAGCCGCTGTGGGCGACGAATATTGTCTGCGCGCTCGCGCGGCTCGATGGTCACGTGGTGGGAATAGTGGCGAACCAGCCCTCTGTCCTGGCCGGCGCCCTGAACATCGACGCGGCCGAGAAGGCCGCCCGGTTCGTTCGGACGTGCGACTCGTTCAACATTCCCCTGGTGACACTCGTGGACGTTCCCGGATTTCTCCCTGGGGTCGACCAGGAGCACGCCGGAATCATCCGCCGCGGCGCGAAGCTGCTCTACGCTTATTGCGAATCGACCGTGCCCCGGGTGCAGGTGGTCCTGCGCAAGGCGTACGGGGGCGCCTACATCGTGATGGACTCGAAGTCTCTGGGGGCCGACTTGTCGTTCGCCTGGCCGTCCAATGAGATAGCCGTGATGGGAGCCGAGGGCGCGGCCAGCATCATCTTCCGCAAGGAACTCGCCGCTGCACAGGATCCGGCGCAGCGCCGAAAAGAATTGGTGGCCGAATATACCGACCAGCTGATGACCCCCTACATCGCCGCCGAACGCGGGATGGTCGACGACGTGATCGACCCCGCTGAAACAAGGATGATCCTCATTCGTTCACTTGACATGCTGCGCTCGAAACGAGCGCCCTCCCCACACCGCAAACACGGCAACATGCCCCTCTGAGAGCTGACAATGATAAAGATCACGAAGGGCAACCCGACGGCGGAAGAGATCGCAGCGCTGCTGTCCGTGCTGATTGTGGCCCGCGGCGACACCCAAAGCCGTCCCACCGGCTCCACGGCCGGCGCGTGGCGATCGGCGCCGCTGGCCCAATTCGATCCCGGAACGCCGAGTCGGTGTGACCGGCGTTGGCGCACTTGGTCTGACGGTTGGTCCTGTGTTGGCCCGGCGCACGCCCCGTTTCGTCAACGGGGCCTGTGGGCGGCCGACCGCAAGGTCGCCTGACCCACAACAACGGATTCAGCTGACCGTCCCAAATCCTTATCGCCCTCTTGGCCCCAGTTCTCGCTCGCCAACACCTGGCTTTCGTGCAGCGAGGCCGTGACTTCGACCCGCTGGGGGCTGCATCGTGTTCACCCCGGCGACCGAACTCGACCAGAAGAGAAGGCCCGAACATGATGGGTGTTCAACGCGGTCCGACGATCTGGACACCACATGATGACGGGTCGGGCCTGGCCGTCGGGGATTAGCTGACGTTGCGGGTTGCGTCCACCACCCCCTCATAGCGACGCCGCTCGCCCCTCGACCCTCCGGTGGAATTCGATCCGCGGCATGACGCCAAAGCGCGTGGCGTAGGAGCGCAGGTACGAATGGGCGTGCCGACGGCCAAGATAGGTTGGGAATTTCCGCCGGGATCGGAAAGTCCGGGTACTGGATGTACGGTTTCGAGGTGATCAGGTGAATAGGCGCTGCTCGCCGGGTTCTCCGGGTTCCACTGCCCGCCGACGTCACCGAGGCCTCGATGACGTCGACCTCGATCCCGTACTGCATCAGGTTTTTGGCCGCCGAGATCCCGCCGGCCCCGGCACCGATCACGCAGTAGGCGGCCGAGCGATCAACGATCGTGGTCATGGCTGTTCCTTCGCGTTCACCGGAAGCTGAGGTCGTCGAGTCGGAGCCGGCGGTGCCCGTCGTCCGTGAAGCCGGTCCCGCCGCGACCGTCGACGTCCCCGATCAGGCCGCCGGGGGGGCCGGCCGCCGGATGGAAGCGGAGGCGGCCGATGTTCAGCCGATCCGCGCGGCCGCCGGGCACCGAGACGGCCCGGTGGTGGGCGGCGCGCAGGATGCTCTCCAGGGCACTGTCACGTTGGTGAGTGTGGGCGACCTGGGAGGATTCGTGGGGTGACCACCGCAACGCCGTCGTACAAGGGCCACCGCTACCCGGTCGAGATCATCAACTACTCCGTGTGGCTGTACTTCAGGTTCCCTCTCAGCTTCCGTGAGGTTGAGGAGCTGATGCTCGTACGCGGTGTCGCGGTGAGTTACGAGACGATCCGGCGGTGGTGCGCCAAGTTCGGGCAGGCCTACGCCAACCAGCTGCGCCGGCGGCGCCCGCGCCCCGGCGGCAAGTGGCACCTCGACGAGGTGTTCGTCGGGATCAACGGCAGGCTGCGGTACCTGTGGCGCGCGGTCGACCAGCACGGCAACGTGCTCGACGTTCTCGTCCAGTCACGCCGAAACGCGGTGGCGGCCAAGCGATTCTTCCGTAAGCTGCTCAAGGGCCTGCGGTAGTGCCGCGCGTACTGGTCACCGACAAGCTGGGCAGCTACCAGGTCGCCCACCGCGAGCTCATGTCGTCGGTGGAGCACCGGCGGTCGCGGTATCTGAACAACCGCGCCGAGAACTCTCATCAGCCCACCCGACAACGCGAACGGGCGATGAAACGCTTCAAATCGTCGCGGCATGCGCAACGGTTCCTGTCCGCCTTCAGCGGCATCTCCGCACACTTCCGGCCGCGACTGCATCTGCTCAGCGCGACCGAATGGCGAACCGAGATGGCCGACCGCTTCGCGGTCTGGCGTCAGGTCACCGCGCCCGAAGCTGCCGCCTGAAATGTGAACGACCCAACGGTGTTCCGTCGCGACTGCTTCAAACCCGACTGCGCCACTACACTTTTCAATCAACGTGACAGTGCCGTCGAAAGCACGTTCAGCCACTTCGGTCCCGATGGGCGACATATCTACCGGCCCCGCCTGGCTGCTGCCCGGCTGGAGCGCGCAGCATTCGGGACGAGCGGCTGGCGGGTGATCGGACCAGATGCGAACGGCGAGTGGATGGTCGGCGAGACCGAACGGCCACCGTTGCCGTTGGGTCCACGGTGACCACGCCGACACGCTGAGGGGGCGCTCGCCGCTCAGCGCCCGCCCGCGAAGTGCTCTTGCGGTTGCGGTCGGCGCGCCTCGGTTAACCAGCCTGCCGCTGTGGTGAAGGTCGCGACTGTCGACGCCGAGGGCTCGGGAGGGCGTCGGCGTTCAGACGCTGATTTTCGGCACCTCCAGTGCGCGCCCGCCCCACCCCATCACTCCGATGTCAGTTGGTAGTCCACTGTCCGCCGCCGGTGCCCCAGCGCTGATCTTCGGCCTGGTGGCCGCAATCCAGAGCATCGAGCTGCACGACCGCCACCTATGGGTTGGGTGGGGAACCATTCCGGACTGGTTTGCTGCAGTCGGGACAGTCTTCGCGGCTATCGGGGTCTCTCTCGTCACGGCATCCGCGAACGCGCCGAGGCTGACCGACGCCGACAGGCTGAGCTAGTCACGGGGTGGGTGACTTCGGCCAGGAAGGCGACGGAGATAGCGCGGTTGGCTACGCGGAGGTTGGCCTTGTTAACTCGTCCAGCAGTGTCGCCTACGACCTCCGCATGCAGCTGACATGCGACCCACTCATCGCCAAGGTGATCCACCCCGAAGGACCTCTGAACGATCCGCAGTTCATCGTCCACGGCCATGTCGCGGCGCTATCGCCTGGACGGTGGACGGCGGCGATAAGGCTGCCACGCACTGAGGTCCAGCAAGCCAGTCTGGTCATGTTCTTCGCCGACCAGAGCGACACATACTGGCTACGCGGCCCAGCTGGCGAGTTGTCTGAATCAGATGTGCCAGCTGCACCATTCAAGTCGTATCTCCGTGATTACGAGCACGGCCAGGTCGATGCGATAGAGGTACACAAAGTGCCGGTGCAGCGGCTTCTCTTGAGAAGTCTCGACTAACGGAACAGTCCGCAGCCAGTCCGCAGGAGGATTCAAGACCCGTGTTTCTCCGTCAAACCCACCAACGCATATGCGCAGCTCAGGCTATGCGCACGGTAAGGCTGTCAAAACCGATCAAATCCACAAACGCCAGGTAGGGCAGACTTTTAATCCGCAGGTCCTAGGTTCGAGTCCTAGTGGAGGCACCGGGCTAACGCCCAAGTCAGAGCGTTGTTGGCGGCATGCGATCACCACATCGGCCACCCCAGCTGGCACACCGCGTCCACTCCGCGTCCACATTCGGCTTGTACCGCGCTTTGTGCCGTCCGCGTCAGGTACTTGCGTAGCGCTCGCAGAAACGTGAGTTTGCGTCGGGGGACAACCCGCGAGGCTGACCGCGTTCTGTCGGCTGTCAGTGCCAAGATGGTCGAAAGGGGGAGGCAACCGATGCCCAAGCACTTTGCCGCGTGGGTGGGGGCATCAGCCGTTGCCGCAGTCGGGGTCTAGGTAGCGGAACACCTGCCCCGGTGGTCGCTCTACGCGGTCATGGGCGTCGTCGCGTTCGGGTCGCTGCTGACGTTCCTGTTCGGCAACCATGACGACGGCTCCGCCCGCCGACTTACAAACGTGCGCTCGCGCGGTCGCAACAACGCGACCCTCGTATCCGGTGGCGAGTCACCGGTCACCGACAAAGATTCGGGTTAGGTCGAGGTCTAGGTCAGTTTCAATCCCATTCGATCGCCGCTGTCCCATGGCGA
>JAOPWF010000283.1 GCA_025965815.1 Mycobacterium sp. | reverse complement strand
GAGCGCCTCGCTGCCGCGCACCTCACCTACGACGATGCGATCAGGGCGCATGCGAAGCGTGTTGCGGAGAAGATCGCGGATCGCGACCTCGCCCTCCCCCTCGATGTTCTTGGGCCGGCACTCGAGTCTGAGCACGTGGCGCTGGACCAGCCGAAGCTCGGCGGCATCCTCGATCGTCACGATCCGCTCGGAGTCGGGGATCGCGGAGGACATGGCGTTCAGCAGCGTGGTCTTGCCGGAACCGGTGCCTCCTGAGATCAGGATGTTCAAACGCGCCTCGACGCAGCGGCGCAACAGATCGGCCGTCTCTGGCGTCAGCGTCCCGAGCCGTACAAGCGCGTCGACGTCCAGGCGCTCGGCGCCGAACTTGCGGACGGTCAAGAGGGCCCCGGCCAGCGACAGCGGCGGGATCACGGCGTTGATACGGCTTCCGTCCCCCATCCTCGCGTCGACCATCGGCTGCGCCTCATCGATGCGCCGCCCCACCTCCGCCACCATCTTGTTGATGATGCGCCTCAGCTGCGACTCGTCCGTGAACTGCACCGTCGTCCGGTGCAGGATCCCCTCGCGCTCGATCCACACGTCGCTCGGAGCATTGACCATGATCTCGGAGACCGTGTCGTCGGCCAGCAGGCGCTCCAGCGGACCGTAGCCCAAGATGTCGTCGGTCAGTTCGTCGACTAGATGCTCGCGGTCCTGTCGCGAGATGCCCGGCTCTTCGCTCAGACGGCGGCGGATCTCCTCGACGACTTTCGGGCGGACGGCCGTGACGTCGGTGTCGGAGGTGAAGATCTGCCGACCCAGGTCCTCGATCACTCCCATGTGGATGCGGTTCTTCGCGTCGGCGAACGGGTCGTGTGCGCGCTGGGCTGCGCCGCCGGCCGGTGAAGATGCGATGCGCTCATGCAGCTCCATCGCGGTCTCCTACCTTGCCCGCCGGAAAAGTCTCCGGCGGGGCTTGTGGGCGTGACCATGGTCAGCTGCGGGCTGGTCGGCGATGTAGAGGCCCGCCAGGATCTTGAAGGATCGAGCCGCATCGGATCGACGATGCTGCAACGCGATCGGCTCACCCTGGTTGACCGAGCGGGTGATGTTTCGGTCCGACGGCAATAGCACGTCGGGTGCGCGGCCCATGATCGCGACCACGTCCTCTGGAGAGATACCCACATTGGTGTCGGCGCGATTGAGAACGAGCCGAACGCGGCCGGCGTAGTCCATCAGCTCGAGCGTCTCAAGCCCAAGCTTGCTGTTCTTCAGCGATGGAGAATCGAGCATTGCCACAAGGCACACCTCGGTTGAGGCATCCACCGCGCCGATCACCTCGGGGGTGAAGCTGGGCGGTGTGTCCACGATCACGAAGTCGTGCATCGCGCGCAACAGCGGATAGACGTCCTTCAGGAAGTCGGAGGTGACCACGCCGGCCTGGTCGGGCCGCGCGGGCGCAAGCAATGCCCTGACTCCCGATGGGTGGACGGTCAGGAAGTCCTCGAGCTTCTCGACGTCCAGCGACCCGCCCGAACGCACGAGGTCGTACAGGCTGCGCTCTGGGCTCAACCCGAGCGCCAGCCCCACGTCCCCGAATTGCAGGTCGAGGTCGATGAGCGCAACGCTGTGGCCCGCGTCGGCCAGGGAAACGGCGAGGTTGCAGGCGGTCAGCGTCTTGCCCGAGCCGCCCTTCAAGCCGAGCACGCAGATCATCCGTCCCAGCCGCTGCCCGGTGATCGCACGCTCGCCGCGTCTACGTGCCATCGCCTTCTCGACCGTGAAGACGAGCTGCCCCGATATCGCCTCGGCGACGCGCGGATCGCGGTCGGGCGGCAGCGTGATGATGTCATCCACGCCGGACTCGATCGCCTCGGATACGTAGCCGTTGGTCTCGGCCGTGCAGACCATCACCACCGGCCGCTCGGGGTGCAGGCGCCGAGACGCCCCGACGTAGTCGCCGACCGCGCGCGTGAATGAGCTACACGCCACGATCAGCGCGTCGCCTGCCTCGCCCTCCGGTTGCTCGTGTTCCCGCAGGTCCAGATACTCAGTCACCGTGAGATGGGCGCTGCTGGTCAGCAGCGTCTCCACCAGCGTCCGATCGACCGTGTCGTCAAGGACGACGCGCGCGCGCGCTGCCACGTTCATTTCGCGCCCCCGGCGCTGATCGGCCTGCTCCCGAGCAGCAGCGATTGTGCGCTGACCGTCGAGGGCGGTGTCGTGGAGGTTGCGTTTGCGGGACGTAGTACCAGCCACACCTTGCCGTTATCGGCGGCGTAGGCGACCGATCCGGCCTGAGCGTCATTGACGTTCAGCGTCACGTTGCTGAACGCATTCGACGGGTTCTGCGAGCTGCCCAGGCCGCTGCTGCCCCCGGTCCCTGCTGCGAGGACCTGCACGTCGGTCATGATCAGGCGCACGACCGGCACAGGGCGCCCATTGCCGGGATCGAGATTGAAGCCGGCATAGACGTCGACATGCTCCCCGGGCGTGAGCTGGCCCACCATTCCGTGAGCCTGATCCACCGTGACCGTCACGGCACGTTGGTTCGGGGCGAGGCGAGCCGGCAAGCCACCCTTGGTCGTGAAGTCCGAGGCGGTGAGCTGCTGGCCTGGGTAGATGTCTGCGACGGCGACCTTGCCTTGGAGTTGGGAGGTGTCGGCGATCGTGCCGGCGGTGGCCTGCTTCGTTGCGACGGACGTCGCTTTGAAGAGCTGCTGGCTCGCGATCGAGTCACCCGATGTTCCCTTCTGAATGAGACCGGTGGCGACGAATACGGTCTGCTGGTTGCCGCTTGTGTCCACGCTATGGCGGTAGCGGCTCATGGCGAACAGGAGGATCCCCGCCGCCAGAACGGCACAGACGGTCGCGACCAGGATCGTTCCTCGACGCGTACTCAGCAACTTGCGCCAGTCGTTACCGGTGTATTTCTTGGCTGTCAGCTCCACTGTTCCTGCTCCTTATCTAGTGAGGACAGCCACACACTGTCCCAACGCGTTGGTTTCGCATTTCGTCGTTCCCCCGCCGCTCGAATCGAGCGTGGTGTACTTGATGAAATGTCCGACGACCTGGTCCTTATCGGCTGAGGGATCGCTTTTACAAGGATCCCCAGCCCAACCAGTTACGTAGAAGGTCGCGAAAGTCTGGATCGGGTACCACGCGTTACCGCTTCCGCCAAAGCTTCCGTAGGCGGTGACGAACACTGTCGCGATGCGCGAGTCGTCGCTGGGAATGATCGGTACGCCTTCACCGTTGTTTTTGACCCAGTTGTTCGGGCAGTAGTACTTCGTGCCGTTCGATGGAGAGGTCACGCGGGCCGTCATGCCCTGCCTGAGCTGGCCGGTCGCCAGACCGTTCTGGGTTTCGACGCAGTCCTGCGGGGCCGCGCTGTCCGGGCATTTCCACCCGGGACTCTCGGCGTTGGGGCCGTATGTGCCGCTGCAGCCCTTTTCCAGGCTTTCCTTGAAGTTGCCCCCTTCCGAGGGTTTATTTCCCACCGGCACACACTGGATCGCGCCGGTCTGACTGGTGCTCGTGCCGCTTCCGAAGCGCATCGTGTAGAGCGGATCGCCGTAGATCTGGGCGTTCGCCAGGCTGCCGGTGGTCGTGATGTTGACCACCAACTGATGGGTGCACGAGGCGTGCCCGGTCTCGCATACCTGGAGGGAGTCGGCCCCGCCCACGAGGCTCGAGCCCAGCTGCTCGGAGACGCCCGCGCTGTGGATTGGTCCCGAGTTGCTCCCCGCGGAGTAGCTGCGCTGCACGTCTTCGATCGTGGTCGTTTTGGTGCTGGCGCAGGATGGCGTGACTTTGCCCGTGCACTTCACCTGGAGGTTGATCTGGTTGGATCCCGATCCAGGAGCGAGCGTCGAGCTCCCGGTCCACTGTCCGCTGAAGGTGCCGCTTGTGTTGTAGGTGAGGGGGAACGTGTTTCCGCCCAGGACAGCAGCCACCGTCAAACCTGCCGGATTGGGCGTGGCGCCGACGTCGACACGAGCTTGGACGCCGACCGAGCAGCTGCCGGGCGAGCTCGAGAAGTAGCCATCGCTACACGCGCCCGGAGACAGGGTGGCGGAGCGGGCCTTCGGTTCGGTCGGGCTCCCGGTCCCCAGGGCGGACCAGCCTTGGATGTGCACGAGAGTGGTCGTGTTCGAGGCTGAGTCGAAGCAGTTGACCAGCTGGCTGTTCGATGGGCAGGTCGTATTGTTGGGGTCGCCGCTGAGCGCGATCCGGACCCCGATGTTGCCCACTTTCTGTTTGTTGACTTCATTCGTCACGTTGATGGGGACGGATACGGGTGCGGTGCCGTTGTTCCAGATTTCTTCGCCAAAGCTGTTGGATCCCAGGTTGCTCAGCGCCACCTGTGCCACGATCGTGCCGTTGGACTCGTTGACGAAGTAGGCCTTCGCCGCGCGAGGCGCGTTCTCGTTGACGGAGATCGGCGCGGCGCCGGTGGCGGTCGTCTTCTGAAAGATCTGAACCCGGGCATGGGCGTTGATGTAGGGGACGCTCGAGAACGCCCGCCAGTACCAGGGAACCTGGGTCTCGGTGATCTTGACGTCGACCATCTGACTCGTGCATGGCGGCGCCGTGCTCGCGCTCGAATCCACCGGGGTGGCTTGGCTGTAGTAGGTCTGGGAGTTGAGAAGCTCGTGGATGTTGCTGGACGGCGTCCCGCCGACCTGGAAGTTGTAGAGCGGTGTGCCGGCCACGCCCGAGTACTGGCGCGCCTGGGTTTCTATCGCAGAGTTGCTGCACGGCTGGAAGGCCTGCGCGGCCGCGAGCGCGCCGGCGTCCGCCTGGAGCTGCAGATGGCGCTTGTGCACGAACCAGTTGCCCGCGTCGATCGCGAATGCGGCGAGCAGGATCGCGACCGGGGCGAACACGGCAAACAAAACCAGCACGGCGCCGCGCTCCTCCCCGAGTGACACTATGCGAGCTGAGTGGCTCATCAGCAGCCAGCTCC
>JAOPWF010000191.1 GCA_025965815.1 Mycobacterium sp. | reverse complement strand
ATCGGGTAAAGGCCGGGCGCGTACACGGCGACGAGGCGCGCGGGCACGTTGACGGCGCGCAGCAACGCCACCACCAGATGCGCGTAGTCGCGGCACACGCCGTTACCGGCGAGCAGGGTGTCGACCGCACCGTCGATCGGGTCGCTGGACCCGGGCACGTAGTTCAGCCGGGTGCCCACCCACGAGGACACCTTCTCCAACAGCGTTGCCGAATCGGTGTAGTCGCCGAATTCCGTTGCGGCGAAACCGTAGAACTTGTCGGCCTCGGCGTAGCGGCTGGGCCGTAGGTACATCGAGAGGTCGTATTCGGTCACCGGGGCCGGATCGGTCCGGCCGATGATCGTCGCGGAGTAGTCGACTTTCAGATTGCCCACCGGGGCCTCGAATTTGTGGATCCGGTTACCGTGCACGCCGCTGATCTCCATCGGCTCGATCTTCTTGCCGTCCAGGACGAAAGACAGTGACTCGGTTACCTCAGTCCCAGGGTGCGGCGCGACGGTGATCTGGAACTCCAGCGTCGTCGGTGCGGTGATATCGACATCGAGTTGGGCACCGACATCGCGCTTCATGACGCCGATCGTGCCAGTCCCAGCGTCTTCTCGCTCTTTACCGCGGCGCCAGGACGGCATGGGTCACCAAACTCTCTGATAGCGGATGGATGGCCTCACTACGAGACCCGCCGATCTTCACCCATCTGCCGGGAAAGTCAAACGAACGGACGGCTCAGGCCGATGCCGGTAGTGCCTTCAGTCCTGCGGCGATCAACGGCGCCACCGTTTCGCCCACCCGGTCCGAGGCGTCGTCGGGGTCGCCCCCGCTGCTGCGCCGGCGGAAGTCGATGCCGGCGGCGATGATGGCCAACTTGAAATACGCCAGCGACATGTAGAAATCCCAGTGCGCCAGGGGCTGCTCGGACACCACCGAGTACCGATGCGCCAACTCGTCGGCCGTCGGCAGCTTCGGCGAAGTCCATGCCGCGTCCTCACCGATGATCATATCCATGGACGGGTCGCGGTAGACGCACATCAAGGCGGCGTCGCTGAGCGGATCACCCAGCGTCGACATCTCCCAGTCCACCACCGCGCGCACCCGCCCCGCATCGTCGGAGTCGATGATGGTGTTGTCAATGCGGTAGTCGCCGTGCACTATCGAACTCCGGCTCTGCGGCGGAATCGACTGTGCGAGAATGGAATGCAACCGGAGAACGTCAGCGTCACGGGGATCGTCAGGCAGCCGGACGAGTTCCCACTGCGATCCCCAGCGCCGCACCTGACGTTTCAGATAACCGTCGGGGCGGCCGAAGTCCGCGAGACCGACGGCCGCGGGGTCGATGGTGTGCAGATCGGCCAGCACGCGGATCAGGGCGTCCACGCAGTGTTCGACCACTGCCTTGTCACCCAGCGCGTCGAGCTGGTCGCTGGTGCGAACCACCCGTCCCCCAACGTATTCCACCATCGCGAACGGAGCACCGAGGACCGAGTCGTCGTCGCGCATGGTGACCGCGCGGGCGACCGGAACCGAGGTGTCCTCGAGTGCGGCCACCACCCGGTACTCGCGGGCCATGTCGTGCGCCGACGGCGTCAGCCCGTGCAGGGGCGGCCGTCGCAACACCCATTTGGACGCGTCGTCGAAGACGAGGAACGTCAGGTTTGACCGGCCTCCGGAGATGAGCTCCGCCCGCAGTTCGCCCCTTCTGGGGATGCCGACGGAGTCCAGGTGGCGGTCCAGCGCGGCGAGGTCGAGCCCGTCCAGGTTCATCGCACTTGTATAGCGCACGCCGTTACCGCCAGTTCCGGGGCAACAGGTCCCAGACGTGCTCGGTGCCGTTGACCGAGGCCACCGTGGCCTGTCCGGACCGGGCGTAGAGCAGCCGGGTCACCGAGGCGTAGTCGATGGGAAAGGACAGCAGTCGCCGGGTGCCGAGGATCTCGTGCAGCAGCACGCTGATCACGCCGCCGTGACTGAAGACGGCGACCGTGTTGTCGTGGCCGGAAGCCGCCGCCAGATCCGCGACCGCGTCGCGCACCCGCCCACGGAAGGCGTCCTCGTCGACACCGCTCGGCAGGTTCCCCTCGGCCATCCGGGCCCATTCCTCGGGATTCTCGGCCCGGATCTGTTCGATCGGCACGTATACCGCCATGTCGCGGTCGTATTCAGCCAGCCGGTCGTCGATCTCGATGGTGAGCCCCTGCGCTTTGGCGACGGGCTCGGCGGTCTGGATGGCGCGCCGCTGCGGGCTGCTGACGGCGCGCGTTATCGGGAACCGCGCCATCGCCTCCGGTAGTCGTGCGGCCTGTTCCAGACCGCCCTCGGCCAGATCGGGGTCCGAGCCCTGGCCGTGCTCGCTGCGGAGTGGCAACGCGTGCCGGACCAACAGCAGTTGCATGTTCGTTCCCTGTCTTCCTGTTCGCCCCTCGCGCTCTACTACGCCCCTGCCACCATAGGCATGCCGAGCTTGATCTCCAGCCGGAGAATGTTATTCTCCTAGCGGAGACTAAGGAGTTCGACGATGTCTGTAGTCAGTGGCCCGGAGCTGGACGCCGAGAACCTGGGCCGGTGGCTCGACACGAACAATGCCCCCGGCGACGGCGAGGCACCCGTGCTGGAACTGCTGACCGGCGGTTCGCAGAACACGCTCTACCTCATCCGGCGCGGCGGCGAGAGCATGGTCCTGCGGATGCCCGGGCCCAACGCCGACCAGTCCCGAGTGAACGGGCTGCGCCGTGAGATCCGGCTGGTGCGGGCCCTGTCCGGCACCGATGTGCCGCACGCCGAACTGATCGCCGCCGACGATTCCGGCGACCTCCTGGGCATGCCGTTCTACGTCATGAAGGCCATCGACGGGTGGAGCCCCACCAGCGGCAGCTGGGCGGCACCGTTCGACACCGACACCGACGCCCGCCGCGGCCTGGCCTTCGAATTGATCGGCGGCGCAGCCAAACTCGGCGGGGTCGACTGGCGCGCGCAGGGCCTCGAGGGTTTCGGCCGCCCGGACGGCTTCCACGAACGGCAGGTAGACCGCTGGCTGGCCTTCCTGGACGCGTATCGGGTGCGCGAACTGCCCGGGCTGGACGTGGCCGCCGACTGGTTGCGGCGCAACAGACCCGAGCACTACACGCCGGGCATCATGCACGGCGACTACCAATTCGCCAACGTGATGTACCGGCACGGGGCGCCTGCCACGCTGGCCGCCGTCGTCGACTGGGAGATGACAACCATCGGGGACCCGCTACTTGACGTGGGCTGGGCGCTGCTGGGCTGGGACGGCGAACTGCCGAAGGAAGAAGGCTTCTACACCGATTTGCGCGGCATGCCCACCCGCAGCGAACTGCTGGAGCACTATGAGCGGGTAAGTGGTCTGTCGAGCGAGAACATCGACTACTACCTGGTGCTCGCGAACTGGAAGCTCGGTGTCGTGCTGGAGAAGACCTACGCTGCCGGCGTGAAGACCGGCAACGTCGACCCGAAGATCACCGAGGCATTCGGTCCGATGATCCTGCAGGTGATCGGCACCGCCGCGGACCTGGCACGGTCACTGCCGACCAGGAGGCCGTGATGGGGT
The DNA here is from genome assembly GCA_025965815.1 of Mycobacterium sp. GTDB lineage: Bacteria > Actinomycetota > Actinomycetes > Mycobacteriales > Mycobacteriaceae > Mycobacterium. The sequence continues at coordinate 2,421 of JAOPWF010000191.1, read as the reverse complement.
TTGCCGACGAGCTGTTCGACCTCACCGACCGGGTGGTCCTGGTCACCGGCGGCAGCCGCGGCCTCGGCCGTGAGATGGCCTTTGCGGCCGCCCGATGCGGCGCGAACGTCATCATCGCCAGCCGCAACCTGGATTCGTGCGTCGTCACCGCCGAGGAGATCTCCGCCGAAACGGGCCGGAGCGCCATGCCCTACGCGGTGCACGTCGGGCGTTGGGAGCAGCTCGACGGTCTGGTCGAGGCGGCCTACCACCGCTTCGGCAAGGTGGACACCCTGATCAACAACGCCGGGATGTCGCCGGTCTACGACTCGTTGACATCGGTCACCGAGAAACTGTTCGACGCGGTGGTCAACCTCAACCTCAAGGGCCCGTTCCGGTTGTCGGCGCTGGTCGGCGAGCGGATGGTGGCGGCAGGCACGGGGTCGATCATCAACGTCAGCTCCACCGGATCGCTGCGGCCAACGCCGTCGATCATTCCGTACGCAGCCGCCAAGGCCGGCCTCAACGCGATGACCGAGGGCCTCGCCCTGGCACTTGGCCCCAATGTGCGCGTCAACACGCTGATGGCCGGCCCGTTCTTCACCGATATCAGCAAGGCCTGGGACTTCGACCCGGCCAAGAATCCTTTTCGGGCCCACGCGCTGCAGCGTGGCGGTGAGCCATCCGAAATCGTCGGCGCCGCACTGTTTCTGGCGTCGGACGCATCCAGCTTCACCACCGGCTCCATCCTGCGGGCCGACGGCGGAATTCCGTGACAACCTCATTAATAGGAGCCACAGACCATGGCGTGGGACTTCTCTACCGAGCCCGAGTTCGACAAGAAGCTGGACTGGATCCGCACGTTCGTGCATGACGAGGTCGAGCCACTGGACACGCTCTTCCCCGGCTGCGCGTACCTACCGCTGGACGATGAGCGCCGCAAGATCGTCGATCCACTCAAGCAGCGGGTCCGCGACGAGGGCCTGTGGGCGCCGCACCTCGGCCCCGACCTCGGCGGCCAGGGCTTCGGCGCAGTCAAACTCACACTGATCAATGAGATTCTCGGCCAGACGAGTTGGGGTCCGATCGTGTTCGGCACCCAGGCTCCCGACACCGGTAACGCCGAGATCCTCGCCCGCTTCGGCACGAGCGCGCAGAAGGACCGATACCTGGCCGGGCTGCTGTCCGGTGAGATCTTCTCCTGCTTCTCCATGACCGAACCGCAGGGCGGCGCCGATCCACGCGTATTCACCACCCGCGCGGTCCGCGACGGCGACCACTGGGTGATCACCGGACGAAAGTACTTCTCGTCCAACGCTTCCATCGCGTCCTTCTTCATCGTGGTCGCGATCACCGATCCTGACGTCCCGGTGCACCAGGGGGCCTCGACCCTCCTGATCCCGGCGGGCACACCGGGCCTGATCATCGAGGCCACGCATCACGTGGTGGGTGCACCCCACCACGACCCCGGGCACTCGCTGATCCGCTACGACGACGTCCGCGTGCCGGACGAGGCGATGCTCGGCGAGCCGGGACAGGGCTTCCACGTGGCGCAGTCGCGGCTGGCCGGCGGGCGCCTGCATCACGCGATGCGCTCCATCGGACTGGCGCAGAAGGCCATCGACATGATGGCGCGTCGCGCGAAAAGCCGTTACACGCAAGGGAGTTCACTGGCCGACAAACAGTTGGTACAGGCCTTCATCGCCGACTCCTACACCGAGCTCATGCCGTTCCGGCTGGCCGTGCTGCACGCCGCGTGGCTGATCGACACCGAAGGCGAGCGGGCGGCCCGCGCGGAGATCGGGGCGTGCAAGATCCTGGCCGGCAAGGTGGTCGAGTCCATCGCACGGCGGGCCATTCAGGTACACGGCGCCATGGGCATAACCGAGCAACTGCCGTTGACGAACATGCTGATCGGCGGGTTGGCGCTCGGTCTGGCCGACGGGCCCACCGAGGCCCACAAGGTCAACCTCGCCCGCCTTTTGCTCAAGAACTACGAAGCCGAAGACCCCGAATGGCCGAGTGAATTCCTGGACAACCGCATCGAAGTCGCCGCGGCGAAGTACGGCGACCTCATCGACCGCGTTCCGGCGCCGCCACTGTCATGACGGATCGCGCATCGCGGGCCGTCGAGCGCGCACTCGACGACCGCCACCGCGGCGCCACCGAAGAGGTGGAGCGGATCCTGGACGCCGCGGTACGGGTGATGGAAAGCGCCGCACCGGAACCGCCGCGGGTAAGCGACATCGTCGCCGAGGCGGGCTCATCCAACAAGGCGTTCTACCGGTACTTCGCCAGCAAGGACGACGTCATCCTGGCGGTGATGGAGCGGGGCGTCGCGATCGTCGTGTCCTACCTTAACCATCAGATGGCCAAGCAGACCGAGCCCGCCGCCAAGGTCGCGCAGTGGATCGAGGGCGCCATGGCCCAGGTCGCCAATGC
>JAOPWF010000177.1 GCA_025965815.1 Mycobacterium sp. | reverse complement strand
CGTTGGTGTCGGAGTAGTAGTCCACCGTGATCGGGACCAGGCCCTGGTGGATGTTGGGGGTGTCGGTCGGGCCGGCCGGGGTCGCCGGGATCGCCACCGCCGAGGTGCACAGCTGGAACGCGATCTCCTCCAGATCGGAGGGCACCACGAGGAACTTCGGCACGATCGACAGCACGTCGGAGGTGTCGCCGTAGGCGGTCTGCTTGCGCATCTTCTTGCGCCCCACCGACAGCGTCGACTGGCCGAGCACCGCGGGGTTGTCGGTGTTGTTGTGGCCAGCGGCGAACAGCGCCACAGAGTCGTAGGTGACCGCAGCGTTGGTGGGCAGCATGTCCCACACGAACCGGAACAGCGTCTGCGCCGCCGCCAGCCCCAGCCGCGCGGGGATGCGCTGGATCGAGCGGATGTCGTCGTTGGCGATCATCTCCAGGGTGATGTCCTCGGTACCGCCCCGCTTGCTGATCGCGTAGGTGATCTCCTCGTTGCCGGGGCTGACCAGCGGCTGGTAGGGCTGGCCCTGGCTGACCGCGGGCAGCGTGCCGTAGCCGCCGATCCGCTCGATCCGCTGCGTGCGGAAGTCATTGACCGGCGGCATCGACGACACCACCTGACGCCAGGTCTGCAGCGACGGCTGGTTGTAGTCCGCCACCATCCGCCGGGTGATCGAGTCACCCAGCACCAGGTTCCAACTGGTGGAGTCCAACGACTCCGTGCCACGCGCCATCGCCGAGGAGAAGCCGCTGCCGAACGACTCGGCCATGATGACGCGGTTGAAGTCCTCGTCGAACGCCTTCGGACGGCGCCCGGTGAAGTCCAGGAACGCCTCCCGGAAAGACCGGTAGCCCTTGCTGTAGTCGGCGGCGAAGAACGCGTCCAGCGCGGTCTTCTTCTTGTCCACCGACTCCTGCGTGACCTGCACGTTGCCCACGGCCGGGGTCAGGCCGGCGCGCTCGGCGATGCCCAGCGCCGACTTCAGGCCCATGATCTGCGCGGTGACGTCGGCCTCGGTGATCCGGTCGGGCAGCGCCGCGGTGACCGACTCGACCACCGCGACCGGCAGCCCGGCATCCTCCACCGCCGAGCGGATCATCAGCTTGCCGACGAACCCGGTCTTGTCCTGACCGCCGTCGACGGTCGTGGTGGTGTCGGTGACCGCTTCGGTGCTCTTCTCGGCTGCTGCCAGGCCGACCGCTGCCAGCTGATCCGGCGTGGCGGTCTTGAGCGTGGCGAGCATGGTCTCAAGATCCATGCCGGACTCCTGTCCTTGAGTGGCGATCTGCCCGTCGGGCGAGGTGCCCGCCGGGGTGTTCGTGGCCGGCTCGACTCCACCGGCGACCATGCGCGTGACCTTGCCGCCCGCGGCGGGGTTGGCCACGACGTCGGCGGAGTTGACCGAGACGATGCTGGTGGCCTCCTGCAGCCGCTGGCCCCCGGCGACCACGGCCCGGTAGGTGGCCATCACGTCGTGGGAGATCCCCACCAGCGGCGGCAGCCCCTCGGCCTGCGCGGCGAGGCTGGCGTCCAGGGCTTCGGCGGCGTGCACTGCCGAGGGCAGCAGGTGCAGGTCGGCCTCGACACCGGTCGCGGTGGCCTCCACGTTGCGGTAGGAGCCCACCAGACCCGTGATGGTCGACGAGCGCAGCTCCTCAGGGGTGCGGTGCCGGTCGTAGGCCTTGGCGCCCTCATACAGCCCCACAGCGTCCTTCAGCACCGCCTCCGGGTACCGGCGCAAGTTCTTGCTGTCGCCGTAGGCGATGACCTGCACCCGGAAGATCCGGCCCCCGTTGGCGTCGGTGCCCTTGGCCTCGATCAACCGGCCGTCGACCTGATCGCGGGCCTCGGTGATGCCCTCCAGGGCATCCTCCAGGGGCTCGGGCAGGTTCCCGGCCGGGTCGATGTCGGTGTCGGGCATCACCGGCGCGTAGGTGCGGGCGACCTCGACCGCGTCGCCGAGCTCCACCACGCCGTCGTTCCCGGCCGCGCCCATGGTGAGGGTGTAGGAGCACTGCCACAGGTCGGAGTCCCCCGCCGAGTACACGACGTCGGTACCGGACAGGTCCAGCACGCACACCCAGTAGTAGCCGCCGTCCCCGGCCGCGGCGTTGACCTTGGCCTGGATCGCAGCCCGCACCAAGGCCTCGATGTCGGCGAACGACAACTGCCCGGACACCAGCGCCTCGGCCGCCTGGTCGGCGATCGTCACGCCCAGCTTCTTCGCCGCAGCCTTGATCTTCGCCTTGACCTGGTTGAGCTGCTTGCTGTTGTACAGCGCGGCGTTGTCGTCCTGGTTGATGTAGGACCAGGCCGCCTTCACGCGCTTGGCGGTTTCCAGCGGGTACCGCTTCTTGCGGTCCTGCTGATACCCGGGGTCGGCGTACTCCACATCCCCGTACGGCTTGGTCTTGGCGGTGTCGGTGGCCTCGGTCGCACGCTCCACCGGCCCGCGAGACCCGTCGAAACCGAGCCGGGGCTGACCACACGTCGGGCAGTTCACGGCCACCACCCCATCCCCCAGGAACGCCACAGTCGCGGCCTGCTGTGCGGCCTCTCCGAGCAGGGGCCCGGTCATGGCGTCACCAACTTCTCCAGTGCCTCCACCAGGCCCTTGCGGGGCGTGGTCGCGGACAGCTCGGCGGCCAACGCCCGCCCGGCCCGCTCGGCGTCGTCGCCGACCCATTCCAGGACCGTGGCGGTCGGACCCTCCGGCACCGGGTCGACGCCGACGAGCTCGCCACCCTCGGCGGCCACTTCCGGCTCCGGGCCGAGCGGGTCGACCAGCACGGGCACCGGCGGCGCGACATACGGCAGCACCGCGTCCTCGGTGACCCACACGCGCTGGCCGTCGTGCGTGGCCACCAGGTGGGCGCCGTCGATCTCCTCGACCGACACGACCTCGGCGGTCTTCATCCCGAGCCGACGCGCGGCCTGTTCGACTGACAGGGACATGGTGTTGCCCTCCTCGCGGGCTCGAATGGGGTCAGGACACGACATGCAGCGGCCCACCCTTGGATGCGTCATCGATATGGGTGGCCAGGTCGTCGACATTGGCCTCC
>JAOPWF010000170.1 GCA_025965815.1 Mycobacterium sp. | reverse complement strand
AGCCGCTCGGGTCACGCGGAGATACTCAGGTGGCGGCGACGTTGTACCGCGACAACCCCGAAACAATCACCTTCCATACCAACCTGGCCACGGTTCGCCCCCCGTCGGCTGAGACAGCCGAAAATGTCGGTGGCGCGGAAAGAATCGTGGATATCCCCCCGACGCCATGGCTGCATTCGAGGTATTGGGTCGCATCCTCATCGGCTGGCAGGCAGGTGGCGGGTGCTCATCCGTTGCTGGGGATGCACGTTGAAATTCCGTCCGGCCGGGATCATGTGTGGCAGGCAGACGTCGGCACTGACGCCATTCCATGGCTGGCCGATCACAAGGTGCACGGACAGCCTGTCATGCCCGCGACCGGCTTCGTCGAGATGGCTCTTGCCGCCGCCAGCGAAGCCCTTGGCCTACCTGTCCAGGCCGTGGCCGTGAACCGGGTCGAGGTCGAACAGATGCTTCGGCTGGACGGCCGCACTGAGGTGACGACCCAGCTGGTGCGGGACACAGCCGACTCCGTCGACGACATTCGTGTCGAGATCCATTCACGCTCGGCCAACGGCAACTGGTCTCGGCACGCGGTTGCCAGAGTCGGGGTAGCACAACCAGATACGGCGCCGTCTGCCCGCGGCTCATCGGCGGATTCCGCTGATTCAGGCACGGTCCTGTCACCTTCAGACCTCTACGCTGCGTTGCGCCGCACGGGTTTGCATCACGGCCAGGCGTTTGTGGCGTTGACCCGGATCGTTCGCAAGCCGGGCGGTTCCTCGGAAGCCGAGATCGTCCTGCCCGACGAGGCCGCTCCGGACCGCGGTTACCGGATCCATCCGGTGATGCTCGACGCAGCGCTGCAGTGCTTGGCCGCGGCTTTGCCTGCCGAATCGTTGGCGGGCTCGGTCGAAGCCACGTATTTGCCGGTCTCAGTGGAGAACATCCGGGTGTTCGGCGATGTCGGCCGGCGCGCCCGATGCCACGCTGAGCTGACAAATCTCGATGGTGACGGCGCCGGCATACTGGGCCGCGTCATCCTGACGGATGATGCCGGGACTCCGACGGCGGAGCTGACCGGCATTTTCCTCCAACGCGTGCAACCCCGCACGGTGCCATTGCCGCTGACACAAAAGATCTTTGACACCACCTGGGTTGACACCTCGACCTCAATCGGCCCGGAGCCTTCGGCACTGCCCGAGGGAAGCTGGTTGGTGTTGACCGACGGCGCCGAAACCGAGGAGATCGCAAACGATTTCATCAACCGATTCGGCTCACCGACCCGGCGGTTGATCAGCGCAGACCTTTCGCGTGAGTCCGCGGTGTTGGAGGCCTTCGCGAAGACTGCGGCGGATCCCGATCTTCCCCCGGTCGGGGTGATCGTCTTCGCTGGACAGAGCGCGTTCGATGGCGCCGACTCCCATGACTCGCCGGAGCGTGCGCGCGATTTGGTCTGGGCCATCTCGGCTACGGTGCGCGCGGTGGTCGGCGGCTGGCACGGGAAGTCGCCCCGGCTGTGGCTGGTATCGCGCAACGGTCTGGCGGTGAACGAGGACGGGCCGGGCGATCCGGTGATCGGCTCTCTCAAGGGACTCCTCCGGGTGCTCGCGTTCGAACATCCGGACCTAGGGGCCACCTTGGTGGATCTCGATACGTTGGACGACACGCTGGCACCGTTGGTTACCGAGCTGGGGTTGACCCGTAACGATGATGTGATCGCCTGGCGCAAACACCACCGGTATGTCGAACGTCTTTCGCGCGCGGTGCTCGGTGGAGGGGAACACGACCACGTCGTTCGTCGAGACGGCGCTTACATCGTCACCGGCGGCCTCGGCGGTATCGGTCTGGTCGTCGCCCGCTGGCTGGTCGACAGCGGCGCCGCGCGTGTTGTGCTCAACGGTCGATCCGAGCCCTCCGATGAGCAACGCAGAGTTCTTGCCGAGCTCGAAGAGAGCGCGCAAATCGCCATCGTGCATGGGGATATCTCGACATCCGAAGTGGCCGGCCGACTGGTGAAGGCCGCCGAGGAGACCGGGCTGGCCCTGCGGGGAGTCGTGCACGGCGCAGCCGTGATCGACGATCAGATCGTCGCCGCCCTCAGCAAGGAGAGCCTGCACCGTGTCTGGGCGCCCAAGGCAGCTGGGGCGTTGCGGCTGCACGCCGCCACGGCCGGCCGAGACCTCGACTGGTGGGTCGGGTTCTCATCGACGTCGTCCCTCCTGGGTGCACCCGGGCAAGGTGCGTACGCCGCTGCGAGTGCGTGGCTCGACGCCCTGGTCGCGTGGCGACGGGCATCGGGTCTGCCCGCCATTGCGATCAACTGGGGCCAATGGTCCGATATCGGCGTCGCCCGCTCACTAACTTTCAGTGCTCTCGATCCCATCTCTCCTGCCGAAGGCATCGAGGCTCTGGAGTCGGTGTTGGCCGGCGACCTCAGCCGGGTGGGTGTCGCACGGCTGCGCCTGGATCGCGCGTCGGCCGCATTCCCCGAGATCCAACAACTCGGATATTTCGCAACCCTGGCCGAAGAATTGGACCTGGACAGCGACGACGACGATTGGGCCGGTCCCGACGCGCTTCGGGACATGGATGCCGCCGAGGCCGACCGAGTCGTCTCCGCACGTCTGGGCTCACGCGTTCTGGCCGTCATGGGCTATCCCAAAGACGCCCCCATCGACGCAAGCCAGGCGTTGACCGAACTGGGAATGGATTCCCTGATGGCCGTGCGTATCCGGAACACCGTTCGCGGGGACTTCGGTGTCGAGCCGCCGGTGGCACTGTTGTTACAGGGGGCCTCGCTGACCGAGCTCACGGCCGATCTGATCCGTCAACTCGGCCTCACCGAGCAGGACAACACTGAGAGTGCGAACGATGTTCGTAACCGAGCCCAGCAGCGTGCCGCAGCGCGGCAGCGTGCTGCGGCGCGGCAGCGTGCTGCGGCGCGGCGAAAGGTAGGAGACCGAGCGTGACGAGTGGCAACGAACCTTTCTCACAGTCGGCTTCGCTGCCGCCCAACGCGATTGCGGTCGTCGGCATGGCCGGCAGATTTCCGGGCGCCGACTCAGTGTCGGCGTTCTGGGACAATTTGCGCCGCGGTGAGGAGTCGATAGTCACCCTGTCCGAGGAGAGCCTTCTCGCGGCCGGCATCGGCGAGAAGGTCCTCGCGAATCACGCGTATGTTCGGCGGGCTGCGCTGATGGACGGAATAGACGAATTCGACGCCGATTTCTTCGGCTTTACTCCACTAGCTGCCCGGACGACGGA
>JAOPWF010000360.1 GCA_025965815.1 Mycobacterium sp. | reverse complement strand
AGTCCGAACCGTGCCATTGCGATTGCCCCAAGTGTTTCCCCGAACGGAAAAGACCGGGTACGCGCGGCAGCGATGCGCTTGCGCTTTTGCCAGCGCAGCGACCCACGCACGTGCGGCGCAGCCATGTCATGCGACCGTTCGAATGAGCCATTACAAACCGAGCGCTCTCCAGCCGGAATAATTTGCGCAGCCGTCAAGTCGAGTGCTGTCGCGACGTCGGAAGCATAGATGCGGGGTGAACGGTTCTAGTTGGCAATACTGTGGTCTGCCTCACAATTGTGATAGGTCTGCGACGATGGGCATTTGAGCCTCCGCTGACAGCTTTGCCTGTCGCACCCCTGGCCGAGAGCCCGCCGCACGAGCGAGTCAGTGCCGTATCAGCGGCGTGCCCGCCCTGGCCTTGATCTGTTCGACGGTCCAGGCATTGCCGTCGGGGCCGGTGACCCGAAGAGCGTGCCGCCGTCGCGCTCGTCGATAACGGTGACGTTGCCGGCGTCGATGCCGGTGCGCAGCAGTTGCGCGCGTGCCGCGTCGGTCGGCGACGGCCACACACCTAACCGGCTACACGGTGACCGTGATCGCGGGACCACTGAACTACGTGGTGTCAATCCCAAGGTGACGGACTGTCAAGTGCCGCAACCCAGTCCATAACACCCACAGCTCAATTCCAACCGATTTGAACCATCGACCCGCCCTCCAAGGAGCCGACATGACTACCAGCACTATCGTTTTGATCGTCGTCGTCGCGGTCGCGGCAATTCTGCTCGTCGCTGCAATCGCGTGGGTGGCGCGCAACAAACGCAACCGACACTGCCACGTCGAAGCCGGCAAGATCCGCGACCGCGCCGCCGAACAGTCCCAGGAGGTGGGCAACGCGAAGCGCTCGCCGACGAGACCGTGGCCAAGGGCCGCCTCGCTCAAGCCGAGGCCGACGCGAAGGCAGCGCACGCGACGGGCCTACAACACCAGGCGCAAGTGCGTCGCAGCGACGCGGCCACCGCCCGCGACGAGGTGAACCAGGAGTTCCAATCAGCCGGGTCCTTATGGTAGTGGCCAGCCGCCGGCGGAAGGCGTAACCAAACCGCCCCCGGACGTCCGGGGACGGTCCTATGTGTGGTCGGGCTCAGCTCTCGCTGCCGACCGTGATCGCGGTGGCCTGCCCGGTGACCTCGTCGAGTTCATCCTCGTCGACGTCAAGTCTGGCTTCGGCTGGCGGCGAGCACACCGACGCCGAGCAGCACGCCGCGGCGCCGACCCAGACGGCAGGTGACAGCGCTCACATCGAATCCGAAGACCGGAGCGCCCATCGACGATCGGAGCGCCCAGTTAAGCGTGGGCCTGTAGCCGAGGACTTTGACCGACCGAACCGTTGGAGACTCGGACGTTTTGGCAACCTGCTGACGGGGCACCCACGTTGCGAACAGTCGGCCACCCGGACCGATTCCCGCGAAGTAGGAGACACTGTGAGCGGCATGGATAAGGCCAAGAATAAGGGTCAAGAGCTTGCCGGTAAGGCCAAAGAAGCGGTCGGCAAGGTCACCGGCGACAAGAGCACTAAAAACAAGGGCAAGGACGACCAGACGAAGTCCAACCTCAAAGGCGCCGGCGAGAAGGTAAAGGACGCCTTCAAGAAGTAAGGCCGCGGCACCATGTAAACGGTAACGGCCCAGACAGGGCCTTAGGTCGGCCGCTTGATCGCCACAGGGATTGCCTCGGTGTCCATTGCTGGACCGCGACGATGCGGTCCTCGATCATCGTCTCGGTGTCGCTGATCTCGGGGCCCGTCACCTCCTCGGCGGGCCGAGCCACCATGGCGGCGGCGCCCTGCTGCCCCGGCACGATGGTGTGCTGAACGTCGGCGCCCTCCAGCGCGGTGGCCGCAATGTGGCCAAGCTGCTGCCGCACGCCTACCCCGATCGCAGCGTCGAAGCGTTGCGAGACTACACCGAACAGAGCGGCCGGGTGTGGCCGCTGGTCCTTGACGCCGTCGCGCTGCTGGCAGCCAACGCGCCGGGGCATCGACACGCTGCGCTCGGTGGGCGGGAGCCGCGAATGCGACTCCCAACCCCACCACCGCTGCCACTCAACGACCAGCAGAACCCGGTTCGGCCGATTTCAGGGCGACCGTGTTCCTTCGTGAATTCGCAGAAAGTCTGGCCCTCGACGATCCCGCGCGCCTCCCGCAGGGACACCCCGATCAACACGATTTCGGCGGACGCGTTTCGGAGGTGGTGACGGATTCGTTGACGGTCACGCCGAAAACGGCGCTTCGACAGCGGATTCACGCGAAAAGCAACGCGGTCGAACGCGATCGTTATTGTGTAGTTCCCACTCTGTGAAGAAGGACGACGAGCATCCAGACCTATACCTGGAACCGGTGCCGCTCACCAACTCTCGCCGGTCGAGAGGTTACTCGGCGGCGGCTCGCACCGCCGCGACCACCGCCGCGACAACGAGGGCCAGCAGGAGGACCACGAGCAGCACCGGCCCGAGCAGGAGCCCGAAGACCAGGAGGAGAACGAGGGCGACCTTGGCCTTGCCGCTCAATCCGGACACCAGACCTTTGATCGCGGCCCACATAGGATTCTTACCCGTCAGGGCAGCCCGAATGCCTTCAAGCGCCGCTTTCATGCCCGCACCACCGTGTGAGACCGCCTCGACGAGCGTGTCCATCCACTCCTGGACCTTCCTCGTCAGCACTTCCCCGCGGTCTCGCACCGCGTCCAGGAGCCGGTGAACATGGGTTTTCAGCCATTCGACGACAGCCTCGACCGATCGCGACATCCGGCCGCGAGGGGCGTCGGTAGGCCCGCCGCATTCGGACGATGACGAGTCCGGTCGGCGCGTCCGATTCGGCGAGGTGGACCGCGAGTGCGCGGACGCGCGGTACCTTTCTTCTTGGGAACGCTTCCGAGCCGCCGGCTTCGCGGTGGTGGCCTGCGCCCGCGCAAGTCCGGAGGGAACGGCGCTGTCGGGGCGCCGCCGCCGGGACGTGTCCGAGGCTGATACGCCGGTGGCATCTGTTCGTTTTGGTGGTGGCCTCGGTTCCGCCCGCCGTGGTCCGTCGCGCCGCGGTGCGGCTACGGTCGACTTCGTGGCTGCCGTTCGCCTGCGGGGCAGCCGCACCGCGGCGGCTTCGGACCTACGCGTTGACCTTGTCGCTGTCGGACTGGGTTTGGCCGTCGCCGTCAGGTTGCCGGCCGTGCCTCCACGGCGCGGCTTGACTGGTGTGGTCGGGCCGCTCGCCCTCTCTCGCGAACTCACACACAACGATTACCCCCGGGTGCAATCCTCGAAACCGGAGCGGATTCAGCGGCGGAGCGCTACACACAAGCGGCACCCGACACGACGGTGGCGAGAAGGTCAAGGGCGCCTTCAAAAGTACGTGCCGAGTCACCGTGGTAAAGCGGGTGACGGCCCCAGGCAGTAAGCGACCACCGAAGCATCAGCCCCAGTGGTCGCTTGGTCGAATTGGTTCAGGTGGCGAGAAGCCGGCGCCTCTCTGTGCCAACAGCTGAGATGTTCCTCAGTTGTATGGTGGCTGCTGGTGGCTCCGGGAAGTGACTTGTCCGAAGCGTCAGCGTGCGGGGTTTCAGCTGGCCGCGCTGGATAGTAGAGCCCCGGTCAACAGTGCCAGCGATGTCACCCGGCCAGTTGGATCGACCGGTGAAAAGCGATCATTGCGCAATCTCGCCGGGTCACAAACCAAGTCTCCTAAGCGATGATCACGTGTGACATTGAGCGTCATGGGCGCGCGCGGTGACCAGCGGAGTGAACTTAGAGGGCGCGGGGGAGTGAGCAGAATTGAGTGGACAGTGGACCGGTGCTGGCCATGATGGGCAGGTGCAGGTGCGGCTACACCGGTCCGTCGAGGAGTTCCGGGCGGCCACCGACCGTATCTACCAGGGCGACCCCGTGACCTACACCGTTGAGCTCACTGCGCTGCGCACAATTACTTCGCCCGCCGAAAGTGTGCTGCTTATGGCGTGGCACCAAGCTCGTGGGCTCCGCGATTCAGACGCCGCCCTACGCGTTGCTGTGCAATGGCCTCCGGCCGGCAGTGACTGAAACCGTGGCAACCACATTGGCCGAGTCACATCCCGCGCTGCCCGGCGTGCGCGGTTTGCGCGACGCCGCACTACATTTCGCCGTCGCATGGCGGAGGGTCAGCGGCGCTGACACCACTATCACCACCGAGGAACGGCTCTACCGGCTAGGCCGGCTCTCGCCCCCCACTGCGGTCGCCGGTGAGGCTCGGTGGACCAGAGCCGACGATGCCGACGTGCTCGCCGAATGGCTCGACCGCTTCTTCGCCGAGGCCTTCGGATCATCCGACCCGTCCGCGGGGCGAGCGTTCCTCGAGGAGGTGACCCAAGCGGGCGATCGCGTCGTGTTGTGGACGGTCGCCGACCGACCGGTCAGCATGGCCGTGCTGCGCGGCCCGATTGCCGACATGTCGCGGATCGGACCGGTGTACACCCCCAACGACCAGCGTGGCCAAGGCTTCGGGTCAGCGGTCACAGCCGCGGCGTCGCAGCTCGCCCTCGACGTGGGCGCCCGCCGAGATCGTCGCCGCCACAGCCGCTCCCTATCGACCCGGCTCGTCATCGAGAGCGGCCGTGATCCGGGCTACGACCTCGTCGATCCGCTCCCGATCCGCCTCGATGGATGCACTGGCCTCGGCCGTCGCATTCTGCAGTGCCTCGTTCAGGCGCTGCTCGACGGTTTTCGCGCCGAGCCGCAGCACGCCGTCCTGCAGGAAGACGTCGGTGAGCCAGTGGTGTCCGTTGAGCGTTACCTCGACGGTCTTGGATTCGTCTGTCGCCGTGAATGTTTCATTGTTCATCTTGTTAAGCTGGTCATCCATCACCGACTGCAACCGCTGAGCCTGCTTCAACACAGCGGCGACCTGTGGATGCATATCCTCGGTCACTTCGACTCCTTGGTGTCCTGCACGTCCTTACGCCTCCGATTTCCGATCACGGCCTCGGTCCACGGACGATCCTCGGTGTACAGATCCTCATCCGGGGAAAGATTCGGGTCCCGACGCTTCTCCTTGCCCTGACCCTGGTGTCCGCCGTGGCCGCCCATCGGCATTCCACCACCCATTGCGCCTCCAGAGGCCGCCCCAGCGCTCCTAGCGGTGCCAGCGCCCGACGGCGCACCGGACGGCGCGGGGGCGACAGTTTCAGCGCCGACGTTCGGCGACAACGGCATGCTGGGTACTGCGCCACCGCCGCCGCCTGCTCCACCACCGCCACCCTCCGTCGACGCTGGTTTGACGCCAGGCTCTTCCGGCAGTTTCGGCATGTCCTTCGACGGCGACGACGGTCCGCCTCCAGGCAGACCACCGGGCATCCCGCCCGGGGCGCCGCCCCCGCCCGAGGGTGAGCCACCCCCCGACGGCGCGCCGCCTCCGGATGGAGCACCGCCGCCACTCTGCGCGGCCGGCTGTGGGGCGGGTTGACTAGGGCTCTGCGGCATTGGCGGAGCGCCACCGGTTGGCGACTGCATGGGAGCAGGTGGTTGGTCGCCGTTGGCGCCACCGCCGCCGGGCGGGGTGCCGCCCGGCGGGGCGCCGTTAGGCCGCCACTGAGGATCGATCTTCTTCTTGGCTTCGACCGTGTTACTCGAATACGGCGTGGCGCGACCCGGATTGGGGGTACCGCTAGGCGGTGTCGGCGCCTTGACCGGCTTAAGAACCGACTTGCCCGCGTACTGTCCGAGCACGTGCTCTGACTTTTCTTGCAGAACCGCGTATCGGGCCAGCAAGGCTTGCTGTTCAAGTGCGTTTGTGCTGGTCTGAATCCTGTTGACCAAGTTCTGCACCTCGGCCTGCTGGGGATGCTCAGCGACGGCTTGGCGATGGGCCGCGGCGACATCCCTCGCCTGATTGGCCAGGTCTCGACTCGTAGTCGCCATCTCACGCAACCACTCTTGATGCTTCTTCAGCGCGGCGTCGGCGGCGTCGGCGGCTTCGCCTTCCCAGTTGACGTCGCCGATGTGGAATAAGCCCGCGCGGCTCTCCAGCTGCCCGGCATACCCATCCCAGCCTGACGCGAACTGATCCAATGAGGCCGCCTGATCTGGCGCGGCGATCTGTTCGGCGGCGACCCTGACGTCGAGGAAGTCGGTCGGCATGGAAGGACCCACGCTCGGCGGTGTGAGCACCGGCGGCGCCGGCGGCGACCATGATGGTTGATCTGGATATACCGGCTCCACAGAACCGGATTCCGGGTTGTCCAACGCCTCGCGTGCGCGTTCATCAACCAGTTCGTACGCCTTTGCGGTTGCGTTGAAGGACTGGCCTAGCCTCTCGGCCTCGACTTCCCCCGCCTTCATGTAGCTGGTCAGCACCGCGGAACTGGTGTAAAGCTGTTGTGCCGCAACGGCGGCCAATGTCAGCCCGCACGGCGGCTGCGCGAATTCGGGCGTCGGTGGCCACGGCGCGGTAATCTGGTCGGCTTTCGCCCGCAGATCATTTGGTTCAACTCGCACGGTCATACCGGATCTCCCTCCCCCCACCTCCGCCCACCAAGTTCATGGCGGACAGGCCATCCCAGCAAACTACCATTCACTGTTCTAGTGCCATCTGGTAGCGACTTTCCTCGCGCGGGTTAATCAACCTGATCGGCAATTGCCGATGGCGCGGGGTGTCGATGAAGGTATTCCGCAGGACCACACGGCCTACGCTGGGATGGGGGCCAAGGTACGTCGTCGCATTCGGCCACGCCACCTTCGCCACCTGCCCGATCCGACCGTTGATGAAGCCGGCGAATTCACGGAACTGCGGGCCGAGCGTGACGACCGCGCCCGCCGCCGCTGACCGCACGAGAAACTGCGTGAACAGCCGCGCGTCACCGAGATTGATGCTGACGTCGATGTCGTCGAACGGCATGTACACCGGATACCGGTCCGCCGTCTCGCCGACCAGCACACCCGCCGACCCGATCGGTAACTCGTAGTGCCGGTCGGTGAATGGGCTCTGGCCCAGCAGGGCGGCGCGTTGCCCGCCGAACAGGCAGGAGAAGCCGCGCGGCGTCGTCGGATTGGCCAGCGTCGTCAGGAGCACCGTCGTCTGCGGCGCCATACCCGGCCGGATCCGGATCCTCGTCAGGGTGTGATCCGCACGGACCGACCACCACGCATCCGGACCTCCGGGCGCACTGTAGGCGGCCGTGAAAGTGCTGCGCCCCTTGATCGCCGACCACGTCTCGCGTTCGAAGCTGATCTCGGTAGCCCGGTCGAAATCGTCGAAGCTGCGTCCGCACCGCGCGTCGATGCCGTTGCTGGCCAGCTGATCTGCGATCCGCGTCGTCGACGCCACCAGATACCGGGCGAGTCCCGCTACGCCGGCCTCGCGCCGCTGCGCTGACTTGCGCGTCTTCTCCGGGTCGGCCCGCAACACAATCCAGGTCCGGCGGTTCGCCGGCGCCGGGTACGGTCCGACTACCTGCTCGTACAGCCCCACCAGCGTGGCGGGCGCGGTTTTGCCGGACCGGAAACCGGCGGACACGACGTCGGCCTCCAGGTCAGGACAGTGCGCTGAAACCAGGTCCTCGACCAGGTGGGTGTCCAGAACGTCGTCGGTAAATGCGTGTCCGCCGACGATGACCGTCGGCGTGAACGGCCGCGGAATGAGCTCGATGACGGAGATCAGGAAATCGTTCTGCCAACGGACGGCCACGTGATCACCGGGCACGACGGTAGCGCCGACCGCGGGCTCAGACGGTGAAACCGGGCTGTGGCGGTGCCGCCGACGCCATGAGTACGTCGCGGCGATCCACTCGGTGAGGCGCCGGCCGCGCACGGTGACCACAGCGGCGATCACGACCAGCACCGCCAAGGTGATGCCGATCCACGCGTATCCCAGCTGAAGGAACAGCGCGATGCACGCTGGAGTCAGGGCCGCGGCCCACAGCGCATGTCCGGTGGTGAACCGCAGGCCGAACTGTGCCAGAAGGGTCTTCATCGTCGCCTCAAGGCTCGTCGGGCAAGGGCGCCGAGGCCCAACGCCATCGCCAGCGCAGCGCCTGCCACGACCACTGCCGTGATCGGCCCACGGTCGGGAGCCGGCACATACGCCGGGGGCGGAAGTTGCTTGACCCGGTATGGAACGGTCGCGGGACCCGACGGGACATCCCATGTCAGCGCTGCGACGGGATCGACCACCCCGGCCCCGACGTAGTTGTCGACGCCACCGCCCGGATGCCGTGCGGTCGCCGTGATCCGGTTGATGATCTGCGCCGGGGTCAGGTCGGGGAACCGTTGTTTGAGCAGCGCTGCCAGACCGGACACATACGCGGCGGCGAACGACGTCCCGGTGATCGGGATCGGACCGTCCTGACCCTGAAGTGCATTGACCGGCGCCCCGTCGTAGCCGAGGGCAATGATGTTCTCGGCCGGCGCCGCGGCGCCCACCCATGGACCGGACATCGAGAAGGTGCTGGGCATTCCGTTCTGGCCGATGCCTCCCACCGTCAACACCAGCGGCGAGTACCACGCCGGTGACACGATGGTCTGCACCTGCTTCCAGCCGCGGGGATCGGCCGGTATCGCCGCATCGGGCGGCGGATTCTGGCTGCAGTCCTGGCCGGTGTTGCCGGCCGCGACGATCACCACTGCGCCCTTGACGTTGACCGCGTAGTCGACGGCCGCGCCGAGGCCGGACTCGTTGATCGGCCTGGTCACCTTCATGCACGCGGCCTCGCTGATGTTGATCACATTGGCACCGAGATTGGCGGCGCGCACCACCGAGCGGGCCAGGCTGCGCAGGGACCCGGCGGTCTGCGTGGTGTTGGGGTCGTTCGGGTCGGTCCGCGCGCCGACCGGCTGAAAGTTGTCCGAGGTCTGGCGCAACGAGATGAGCCGCGCGTCGGGAGCGACGCCGACGAACCCGTCGGTGGGTGCGGGCCGGCCGGCGATGATCGACGCGGTCAGGGTGCCGTGCGAGTCGCAGTCGGCCATGCCGTTCCCGGCCTTGTCGACGAAATCGCCGCCGGGCTCTGCGGGGACCCGACGGGAGCCGTTCACACCCGTGTCGATGACCGCGACCGTCACCCCGGCGCCGGTTGCGAACTTCTGCGCGTCGCTGATGTGCAGGTAGTC
>JAOPWF010000159.1 GCA_025965815.1 Mycobacterium sp. | reverse complement strand
AGCTGACGCCGGATCACGGCACCGGCACGACCGTCGTTGTCACCGTTTTGACTTCCGGCGCGGGTTCCTGCGACGAATGCGAACTGGACACAGCGCTGGACGATGTCGGCGGCTGCACCGACAGTGGCGGACCACCCAGCGCAGGCCCGTTGATCGCAGAGCTGGTCGTAGTGGTTGTGGTCGTAGTCGTGGTGCTCGTCGTCGTGGTCGTCGTGGTGGTTGTGGCGCTACTCGACGTCGGCGGCGCGGGCGGCGCCGACGAACCGGAGCTCGTCGGCGGGGCGGATGACGTCGTGGTCGTCACCGGCGGCTGCGACGACGGCGGAGGTTCACCCGGCGGGCTGCTCGTCGCCGTCGATATGCTCGGCGTGGTGGTATCCGATGGCGTCGGGGACTCGGTGGTCGTCGACGAATCGGTGGTCGTCGACGAATCGGTGGACGTCGATGATGTCGGCGGGGCGAGCGCAGGCAGCGGGATGGTCTGGCCGGGCGGCGGGAGCTCGGAGGGAGGCACGGTCGCATTCGGGTCGTGCGTATCGACCCTGACGGACAACTGATTCCACTGGTCGAGCAGTTTCTGCTTGCGTTGGACGTCGTCGACGGTCTGCACGGTCGTGCTGACGGCGGCCAGCTTGTCCTGCGCCTGCGACCACTGGCCCTGCTCAATCAACTGCTGGACCTGCTCCATCTGCGTCTGAGCGGCAAGCGCAACCTGGTCGTCTCGCGTCACGTGCTCTTCGCCGAACAGCATGGTGCGCAAGCCGTAGAGCGAGTCACCGGGCCCAGCGCCGTACACCGCGGTGCCGAACCCGCCGAGGCAGAGCAGTGCCGCCGCGACAGAGCCGATAACCGCCATCGTCGCCCGGCCCCGCCGGCGTCCGGCCAGACCGCTCTGCAGGGCGTCCACCGCTTGGCCCCGCGACACCAGCCGGTTCGCGGGGGGATTGCGCACGTCGTCGCGCCATCCGGCCAGCAGGTACGCCAACTCGGCGTCGCTCGAGTCCGCCGGATACACCGGCTGCTCGGACGCCAGGGCGTCGATGAGCCGGTCGGTGCCGGCGATGGCGTCCAGCGACTCGTCCCCGTTTGAGCTCCGACGACCGAAATCAGGCATGGTCGTGCCCCGTTGCGATGATTGCGGCCTTCAGCCGCGCCAGCGCACGATGCTGTGCGACCCGCACCGCCCCAGCGGTGCTGCCGACCGCCTCGGCGGTCTCCTCCGCGCTCATGCCGACCACCACCCGCAGGATCAGGATCTCCCGCTGCTTGTCGGGCAGGATCTGAAGCAATTCGGACATCCGGGCCGCGGACTCGCCCTCGATGGCCATCTGCTCCGGACCGGCGTCGATGGAGAACCGTTCCGGCAGCGCGTCAGTGGGCTCGGCGCGATTGCGGGCAGCCGAACGATGCGCGTCAGCAACCTTGTGAGCAGCGATGCCGTACACAAAGGCCAGGAACGGACGTCCCTGATCCTTATAGCGCGGCAGCGCCGTTATGGCAGCCAAGCACACCTCCTGCGCCACGTCGTCAGCGGATAGACCACTTCGCTCGGTCGTCCCGACCCGAGCCCGGCAGTACCGAACAACGATCGGACGAATGGTCTCCAACACTTCCCGGAGTGCGTCCCGACTGCCGGCCACAGCCTCAGCAACGACAGCATCGAGACGTTCTCCCGAAATTGTCATCGGTGGCGATCTCTCCAACGTTACGAACCGGACACATCCGGGCGGTGGCTCCAGCTAAACAATAACGATCCAGGTCGGGCGGCCAACGTCAGCGATCAGACCACAGGCCACCTCCGAGGCGCACTGTATCCGCGCACATGTCACGGAGGTCCACAACCTCGGTGGCCGAGTGCACCGCGCTGCCGATTTCTGCCAGCAAGCATGCCAACGCCCAGCGCAGCGGCGTCAATCCCAGCCGTCCGGTGACCTGCAGCGCGTCATCGGCGACCGCCCGAGCCCGCTCCAGCCTGCCTGCGCTGCACAATGCGGCGGCGAGGATGACGTCTGTTTTCACCGTGTGACGAGCCGACCCGGACGTGCGCGCCAGTTCGACCGCCCGTTCCGCGTTGCGGACCGCCGCGGTGCCGTCGCCGCTGACCATCGCGAGCTCTGCGGTGACCCAGGCCAGCCGCAGCGGCATACGCCGGGGCACCGATTCCGGTGCGTGGTCGGCGAGCAGCGCCTGTGCGCGTTCCAGTAGCCGGGCGGAGGCGGCGAACCGGCCCACCCCCAGCGCATCGGCCGCCAGCCCGATCAGCGCATCGCCGCCCGCCTCCGGGTCGCCGCCCCCGGTCGCCAGCGCCCATGCCCGGCCGTCCCACCGGCGCGCCAGCGTGTGCCAGCCGACCTGACGCAGAAACGACCCCTGCGTGCTGTGCGCCAGCGACGCCAGCGTCCCGGAGCTCACAATGCGACGCAGGGTGGCCAGGTCGGCCACCGCGCTGTCGTAGCGGCCCTGCCCACCGGCGGCCACCGCGCGCGACCACAGCCCGTGTGGCGTGGTGGCCGCCGGTAGGGGCCAGCGTCCCGGATCGTCGCCGAAAGCGGCGTTGTCCAGTTCGGTTGTTTCTGCGGCGCCGGTACGGGTCATCGGATCGATGCCGTTATCAACGGCGCTCGAGGGCTCCCGACGATGGCGGTCGGCGCCACCGTAAGCCGGGTTATCAACATTGGTTAACAGTTTGTGGTGGGCATGTTACGTCGATGTCAACTCCCTACTGAGCGCTAGAAAATACCGGCGTACTGCGTTCCGTTGCGAACTGCGGAAACTCGAGTTGCGAACTCCCCTCAGCTGGCGTAATAGCACCCTTCCCGTTGCAAGCAAGTCGAACCGATGAACGTGATGTAAATTCTCGAGCTGCTGTTATGTCCTTGAGCACATGCTCAGGCTATTGACTCAATTTCGTGAGCACCCCTACCTTGTGTGCACGAGTAGTCATCGGCGACATGTGCTCGGATCGGTTCCACAACTCACGCGTTCGTTGGTTTCCAAATGGGCGCGCAGAGAGGGGTTTTCCAATGCCACAGCCGCAACAGCTACCCGGACCCAACGCAGATATCTGGGACTGGCAGATGCAGGGCCTTTGCCGGGGCGTCGACTCATCCATGTTTTTCCACCCCGACGGCGAACGCGGCCGGGCCCGCGCGCAGCGTGAAATGCGGGCCAA
>JAOPWF010000016.1 GCA_025965815.1 Mycobacterium sp. | reverse complement strand
GAGCGAGTCGAGCGGACCGTTTTGGGCCCCGGCGTGGTGCCCGTGCTGTCCGAGACGCCTGGCGGTGTGCGGCATGCGGGGTCGGCGCGACCCGGGCAGCACAACGATGAGGTCTACCTGCGTCTGCTCGGCAAGACACGCGACGAACTCGACGCCCTGCACGACGAGGGGGTGCTGTGAGCGAGTTGCCGGAGCACGTCACGATTCGCGAGGTGCCGCTACGCGACGGCCTGCAGATCGAGGAGCCGATCCTGTTGTCCGCCAGGCTGGAACTGCTAGCCGCCGTGGCCGCCGCCGTCGCCACAGCCCTGGTCGGCCATGATCTTCCCAGCGCGCTGCTGCGTGCCGGCGACCGTATCGGCGGTGGCTAGTTCGTGGCCGCCGCCGCATTGAGCGCGAAGGGCCGCCAGACTCGGGATGCCATCGAGCAGGCCGCCCGTAAGCTGTTCGCCGAGCGGGGCTTTCACGGCACGACCCTGGCGGACATCACCTCGGCGGCCGGTAAATCACCCGCAGTGTTCTACCGCTATTTCGACGACAAGGAAGACCTGCTGGCCGCGTTGGCCGCGTCCTTCCTGCACAACGTGGTCACGCCGTCGGGGCTGTCCGTCCGGTTGACGGAGTCTCCGGACGACACCTACTTCTTCGTCTCGGTGGTCACCGGCTACTGGAACATCTTCAAGCAGAACATCGGCATCATGGTGGCCGTGGCCCAACTGGGCGCCACCCAGCAGCGGTTCGCCGCGGTACAGAACGAGTTCCGCCGCTTCGGGATGGATATCGTCGCCGCCTCGGTGCGACGCGCGCAGGAACAGGGTTACGGCAGCGGCCTGGACCCGGAGCATGTCTCGGCCGCGATCGCATTGCTGTTCGAGCAGTTCACCACCGTGTTCCTGCGGCCCGATGCGTCCGAACTCGGGCTGCGGATCAGCGACGACGACGCCGTCACGACGCTGTCGACGATATGGAAGAAAACTCTGTACGGGTTCTAAGACCGCAAAGTTCAGGAGATCAACGTGGATTTCACTCTCCCGGAACACCTTCCGGGCCTGCTGGCCGAGATGGATGCCTTCATCGAGGCGGAGATCAAGCCGTTGGAGCGCGAGAACATGCAGTACTTCGACCGGCGCCGGGAATTCGCCCGCACCGATCTGGAGAATGGCGGCATCCCGTCGGCGGCCTGGGAGGATCTGCTCGACGAGATGCGGGCACGCGCCGACAAGGCGGGCTGGCTGCGCTACGGG
This sequence comes from Mycobacterium sp., assembly GCA_025965815.1. Classification (GTDB taxonomy): domain Bacteria; phylum Actinomycetota; class Actinomycetes; order Mycobacteriales; family Mycobacteriaceae; genus Mycobacterium. The sequence continues at coordinate 10,809 of JAOPWF010000016.1, read as the reverse complement.
CTACCGGCGTCGATGGGTGGCCGCGACGGCAGCAACCTGGACATGGCGGTGATCCGGGAACACCTGGCGGCCAAGGGACTCGGGCTGCACAACGACCTGCAGGACGAGTCGTCCATCATCGGCAACTTCCCGCAGGTCATCATGATGGAGCGGTTCGGCACCGAGGGGCAGCGCGCGCAGTGGTCGGAGGCGTTGATCACCGGCGAGCGGTCGATGGCGTTCGGGCTGACCGAGCCGAAACACGGTTCCGACGCGACCTGGCTGGAGACCCGCGCCGAACCCGATGGCGACGGCTGGGTGATCAACGGCGCCAAGCGTTGGAACACCGGCGTGCACCGCGCCACAGATGACCTGATCTTCGCCCGCACGTCCGGCGAACCGGGTCAGGCAACGGGCATCACCGCGTTCCTGGTCCCCACCGACGCCCCAGGCTTCATCGTCCCGTACTACTGGTGGACCTTCAACATGCCAAGCGATCACGGCGAGGTCGAACTGCGTGACGTCCGAGTGCCCGGCGACGCGATGCTCGGCGAGGTCGACCGTGGCCTGGAGGTCGCGCAGACCTTCCTGCACGAGAACAGGATTCGGCAGGCCGCCAGCAGTCTCGGCGCGGCCCAGTACTGCATCGACCGCGCGGTCGACTACGCCGGCGACCGAACGGTGTTCGGCAAGCCGCTGTCGGTCAACCAGGCCGTGCAGTGGCCGCTGGTGGAACTGCAAACCGAGGCCCAGATGGTGCGGCTGCTGGTCTATTACGCCGCCTGGCATCTGGACCGCGATCACCACCTGGAGGTGTCCGACAAGGTGTCGATGGCTAACTACCGCGCGAACCGCCTGGTGTGTGAGGCCGCTGACCGCGCGATGCAGGTGTTCGGCGGCGTCGGCTACAGCCGGCATGAACCGTTCGAGCACATCTACCGCCACCACCGCCGGTACCGGATCACCGAGGGCGCCGAGGAGATCCAGATCCGCCGGGTTGCCCAGCGGCTCTTCAAGTTCGGTACGAGCCGAGCACACTGACGTGCTGAAACAGCGGCTCGACGCCGCGCTGGCGACGGTGCTGGCCCCGGTGCTGGGCGACGACGTCAGCGTCGATGACCTGCGCACCCTGACCGGCGGGGCCAGCCGGACGACGTGGGCGTTCACCGCCCGCACCGCACGCGGTCTGCATGCGCTCATCCTGCAGACCGGTCCACCCGACTGGGGGCACCTCCCGCTTGCGGGGGCCGTGCACGCCGGCATGGAACTCGAAGCGCGGGTCCAGGCTTTGGCGGCGGCCGCCGGCGCACCCGTGCCGCACATCCTGGTCGCCGACGATTCCCCTGCGGCGCTCGGAAATCCATTCCTGATCTGCCAGGAGATCGCCGGACAGACCATCGCGCGCAAGATTGCGCGCGGCCTCGACGAGACCGGGCGGGCGGCGCTGCTGCAGCAGTGCGCCGAGGCACTTGCCCGCATCCACCGGGCCGACCCGGCCGGGGCCGACCTCGACCAGCAGGATCAGCTGACCGAGTGGCGCAGCCGCCTCGATGACATGCACGACACCACCGCCACGCTCGAATGGGCGTTTCGCTGGCTGGCGGCGCACCGGCCGCCGGCATCAACGACGCGGCTTGTGCACGGTGACTTCCGGATGGGCAATCTGATCGTGGACGGTGCCCGGCTGGCCGCCGTCCTGGACTGGGAACTCGTGCACGCCGGCGACGCCTACGAGGACCTGGCCTGGTTCTGCATCCGGGCGTGGCGGTTCGGCGCACCTGAGCATCTGGGGGCTGGCGGTCTGGGCAGCGTCGAGAGTTTCCTTTGCGCCTACGAACGGGCGAGTGGGACTACCGTCGACCGGGTGCGGTTTCGGTGGTGGCTGATCCTGGCGACGCTGCGCTGGGGTGTCATCTGCCGGTACCAGGCGGAGCGGCATCTCAGTGGACAGACGCCGTCGGTCGAGCTGGCCGCGATCGGCCGCCGGGTGTGCGAAACGGAATGGGATCTGCTCGACCTGCTGGACCGCGGGCTGGGGGCACCTCCCGCTTGCGGGGGAGAGCGAAGCGACCGGGGGGAGCGGCACAGGGTGCGGCCCCCGGTGACCGCCCTGCACGGCCGACCGACCGCCGCCGAACTCGTCGCCGCGGTGGCGGACTTTCTGGAGGCCGATGTCCGACCGGCCACGACCGGGCAGGTGAATTTCCACGCCCGGGTTGCCGCCAATGTGCTCCGCACCGTCGAACGCGAGCTCACCGACGACTCAGCCGCCGACGTCGCGGCGGAACTCGTGGAGTTCGGCTTCGCCGACGAGGCGCAGCTCGCGGCCGCGGTTCGCTGTGGGCAACTCGACGAGAGGACCGGGGCGCTGCCTGCGTTGCTGCGGCGCCTGGTGCGCCACCGTTTGGCGATCGCCCATCCTGGATATGACCAATCCACGCCGTGAGGAGTGCCCATGCCGACCGCTGAACTGGACGCCATCACGTCGGTCGCCGACCGGCTGTTCGCCGCGATCGAGGCCGGCGACGTCGCGACCGTCGCGGGGTTGTGGTCGACGGACGTTGCGGTCTGGCAGGTCGGGGCCCGCTGTGACCGCGACAAATCCCGCGCGCTGAGGGTCATCGACTGGTTCGTGTCGTCGACCAGCGGGCGGCGGTACCAGGTCCTGTCGCGCCAGGTCTTCGACGGCGGATTCGTCCAGCAGCACATCCTGCACGCGACCTCGCGCACCGGCACTCCCGTGGCGATGCGGGTGTGCATGGTCATTCTGGTCGGCACGGACGGCCTGATCAGCCGCATCGACGAATACCTGAACCCAGCAGAACTCGCCCCGCTGCTCGATGAGCCGGCGGAGTAGTTGGAGGTGAGATGACCACACTGCAGGAACTGCTCGGCGGCCCGGGACTCGCGGGAGTCTGGAATCTGGTCCCGGACCGGGCGGATTTCAGGTTCAAGAACAAGACGATGTGGGGCCTGATGAACGTCGAAGGCACCTTCGGCGAGGCCAGCGGCGACGGTCAGGTGACGGCCGCCGGTGCGATCTTCGGCCGGATCGACATCCGGGCCGCATCGCTGAAGACCGGCATCCGCAAGCGCGACGAGCACCTGCGCTCGGCGGACTTCTTCGACGTCGAGAAGTTTCCCGAGATCAGCGTCGTCGTCACCGGCGCGCAACCCACCGGCCCCGAGACCGCGGACCTACGCGCCACCCTCGCCGTCAAGGGCACCTCCGCGCCGATCGAGTTGCCGGCCACCGTCCGGATGCTCGACGACGGGACGGTGCGCGTCTCGGCGCAAACCACCATCGAGCGATCGAAGTTCGGTGTGACCGGAAATCAGCTCGGCATGGTGGGCATGAACACCACGATCTTCGGGGATGCGGTATTCGTCCGCGCTCCGCAGTGACCGATCAGAACGCCGAGCGGTGCAGACCGCCGTCGACGGTGATCCAGTGCCCGGTCAGGTAACCGGCCTGTTCTGAGCACAGGTACACGATGAGCGAGGCGATCTCGCTCGGCTTGCCCATCCGGGCGGCCGGAATGCCGGCTTTGCCGAGCAAGAATGCCCGCCGCTCCTCCTCGGTGGCCGCGCCGACGTTGTCCCGCATGTAATCGAGGGCGCTCTGGGTCTCGATCCAGCCCGGCGCCACGGTGTTGACCGTGATGCCATGTTGCGCATTCTCGTCGGCCACGGTTTTGAGCAGACCGACCGTGGACGGTCGGGTCGCGTTGGCCACCGCGTGGTGGATGTTGCCTGCGGGTTCCTTCGCCGTGCCGGAGCCGATGTGGACAAAACGGCCCCAGCCCGCCTCCCGCATGGCCGGCAACACCGCGTGCAGCAGGTGGATCTGGCTGATGGTGTAGGCCGTGAACGATTGGACGTAGTGGTCGACGTCGGTGATGTCGTCGAAATCGCCCGGAGCGTTGTGGCGGGTCTGACCGATGACGATCAGCGGCGGCCCGAACGCCTCGGACACCTGTTGGACCGCCGCGTCGACGTCCATCCGGTCGCAGATATCGCCGACCACGGCTTCCGCGGCGCCGCCGCGCAGGCGGATCTCCTCCACGGCCTGTTCGACATCGGAGCGTGTGCGTGCCATGACCGCTACCGAACAACCTTCGGCGGCAAGCATTTTAGCGGCGTCGAAGCCCATACCCTTGCTGCCGCCGACCACCAGGGCAACCCGGCCCTTGATTCCGTAGTCCATATTCACCTCTTACCATGACGTTATGAAAACGGTAAACTGTTTAGCGATATATGGGGTCGGAATTCGCAAATGTCGCGGGACGGGCGGCCCCACCACCCCGACGCGATAGCATCGGCTCCGTGCCCAGCCGCCCTGATGCCGCGCCCGGCCCGCTGCGCATCCTGGTCTACAGCGACAACGCGAAAACCCGCGAAGAAGTGCAGTTGGCGCTGGGCAAACGTGTCCACCCGGACCTGCCGGAGCTCAGCTACCTCGAGGTGGCCACCGCGCCGGTGGTGATCCAACAGATGGATGCAGGCGGCTTCGACCTGGTGATCCTGGACGGCGAGGCGACCCCGGTGGGTGGGATGGGTATCGCCAAGCAGCTCAAGGACGAGATAGCCGATTGCCCACCGATTCTGGTGCTCACCGGCCGCGCCGACGACGCCTGGCTGGCATCCTGGTCGCGCGCTGAAGCGGCGGTTCCACACCCCATCGACCCGATCCGGCTCGGCGAAGCCGTGGTATCGCTGCTACGCGCCCACGCGCAGTAGTCGCAAACCCGAAATCTAAAGTCGCCGTTGGCTCTTCGCGGCATGACAAGGTGGCAGCTCACTGCCAGTAGCGATACTAACAAAAGAACTGGCGTGGACCCCAAACACGGCTAGGCTGTGGGTTAGCTCACATGGACAGCCACGAGGGAGCGGTTCAGCTGTATGAACCTCTATACGCCAATACTGGTGCTCGGCGCGATTGCCGCGGCATTCGCGGTGGTGTCGGTGGTCATCGCCACCGTCATCGGTCCGAGGCGCTACAACAGGTCAAAACTGGAAGCCTATGAGTGCGGCATCGAGCCGACGCCGCGGGAGGCCACCGCCCTGTCCACCGGGCGGTTTCCGATCAAGTACTACCTGACCGCCATGCTGTTCATCGTGTTCGACATCGAGATCGTGTTCCTGTATCCGTGGGCGGTGTCGTTCGACAGCCTGGGGATCTTTGCACTGGTCGAAATGGTGTTGTTCATGCTCGCGGTATTTGTGGCCTACGCCTACGTATGGCGGCGGGGGGGCCTGAGTTGGGACTAGAGGAGAAGCTTCCCGGCGGGATCCTGCTGTCGACCGTCGAAAAGGTGGCGGGATATGTCCGGAAAGGCTCGCTTTGGCCCGCGACGTTCGGGCTGGCCTGCTGCGCCATCGAGATGATGTCGACGGCGTCACCGCGATTCGACATCGCGCGATTCGGGATGGAGCGGTTCTCCGCGACGCCCCGGCAGGCCGACCTGATGATCGTCGCCGGCCGGGTCAGCCAGAAGATGGCGCCGGTACTGCGGCAGATCTACGACCAGATGGCCGAACCCAAATGGGTGCTCGCCATGGGGGTATGCGCATCCTCCGGTGGGATGTTCAACAATTACGCGATCGTCCAGGGTGTCGACCACGTGGTGCCGGTCGACATCTACCTCCCTGGTTGCCCCCCGCGCCCGGAGATGCTGCTGCACGCCATCCTCAAGCTGCACGAGAAGATTCAACAGATGCCGCTGGGTGTCAATCGCGACGAAGTAATCCGCGAAACCGAGCAGGCGGCGCTGACCGCTCGGCCCACCATCGAGCTAAAGGGCCTGCTCAGGTGAGCGGTACGTCCGGCGGCAATGGCACTGGCAATGGGGCTGGCAACGTGAATCCGGAAGTCATCGGACTGCGCCGTGGCATGTTCGGGCCGGCAGGCAGCGGCGACACCTCCGGCTACGGCCGCCTGGTCCGGCCGGTCTCGCTGCCTGGGAGTTCACCGCGTCCCTACGGCGGTTACTTCGACGAAGTCGTCGACACGCTGGTGGCCGCGCTCGGCGACGACGCCTACGCCGAGGCGATCGAGCGCGTGGTGGTGTTCCGCGACGAGCTCACCCTGGAGGTGCGGCGCAAGCTGTTGCCCGCGGTGGCGCAGGCGCTGCGCGATGACGCCGGCTTGCGATTCGAGCTCTGTCTGGGGGTCAGCGGTGTGCACTACCCCGAGGACTCCGATCGCGAACTGCACGCGGTATACCCGTTGATGTCGATCACCCACAATCGACGGGTCCGGCTGGAGGTCGCGGCGCCCGATGCCGATCCGCACATCCCCTCGCTGTTCGGCGTGTATCCGACCACCGACTGGCACGAGCGCGAAACCTACGACTTCTTCGGCATCGTCTTCGACGGCCACCCCGCCCTCACCCGCATCGAAATGCCGGATGACTGGGTGGGACATCCGCAACGCAAGGACTCCCCGTTGGGCGGCATTCCGGTGGAGTATCACGGCGCCGAGATCCCCCCGCCCGACGAGCGGAGGGCCTACAACTGATGAGTACTTCCACCAACCCGCCCGACCAGGGCGGTGTCACAGGCGCATCTGCTGAGGCCGGCACCGAGACTGTCATCACCGTCGGCGGGCAGGACTGGGACCAGATCGTGGCGGCCGCCAGAGAGAACGCCGACGCATCCGCCGGCGAACGCATCGTGGTGAACATGGGGCCGCAACACCCCTCGACGCACGGCGTGCTGCGGCTCATCCTGGAGATCGAAGGCGAAACGGTGACCGAGGCCCGCTGCGGAATCGGTTATCTGCACACCGGCATCGAGAAGAACCTCGAGTACCGGAACTGGACCCAGGGCGTCACATTCGTAACCCGGATGGACTACCTGTCACCGTTTTTCAACGAGACCGCCTACTGCCTCGGCGTGGAGAAACTCCTCGGCGTCACCGACGACGTCCCCGACCGCGCCAGCGTGGTGCGCGTGATGTTGATGGAACTCAACCGCATCTCGTCGCACCTGGTGGCGTTGGCGACCGGCGGGATGGAACTGGGCGCCATGACGGCGATGTTCCTGGGGTTCCGCGAACGCGAACTGATCCTCAGTGTTTTCGAGACGATCACCGGGCTGCGGATGAACCACGCCTACATCCGCCCCGGCGGCCTGGCGGTCGACCTGCCCGACGAGGCGGTCCCGCAGATCCGGGATCTGCTTGTCCTGCTGCCGAGGCGGCTCCGCGATATGGAGAACCTGCTCAACGAGAACTACATCTGGAAAGCCCGGACCAAGGGCATCGGCTATCTTGACCTGACCGGCTGCATGGCCCTGGGCATCACCGGTCCGGTGTTGCGCTCCACCGGGTTGCCGCAAGACCTGCGCAAGACACAGCCGTACTGCGGTTACGAGACATACGACTTCGACGTGATCACCGACGACGGGTGCGACTCCTACGGCCGGTACCTCATCCGGGTCAAGGAAATGCGAGAGTCGCTGAAGATCGTCGAACAGTGCGTGGATCGCCTGAAGCCCGGTCCAGTCATGTTGACCGACAAGAAGATCGGCTGGCCCGCCGACCTGACGCTGGGTCCCGACGGCCTGGGCAACTCCCCGGAGCACATCGCCAAGATCATGGGCAGCTCGATGGAAGCCCTGATCCACCACTTCAAGCTCGTCACCGAGGGCATCCGGGTGCCGCCCGGCCAGGTCTACGTGGCGGTCGAGTCCCCCCGCGGCGAGCTCGGCGTGCACATGGTGTCCGACGGCGGCACCCGCCCGTACCGGGTGCACTACCGCGACCCGTCGTTCACCAACCTGCAGGCGGTGGCCGCAATGTGTGAGGGCGGCATGGTCGCCGACGTCATCGCCGCGGTCGCCAGCATCGATCCCGTGATGGGAGGTGTCGACCGGTGACCGCCATCGACCTGCAACTCGGCCCCCGTCCCGACGAGCCCGGACCACCGATCGCCGCCGGCCGTTCGAAATATCCGGACGACGTCGTCGCGCGGTTGGAGGTGGACGCCAAGGACATCATCGGCCGCTACCCGCAACCGCGCTCGGCGCTGCTGCCGCTGCTGCATCTGGTGCAGGCCGAGGACGGCTACATCACCGCCACCGGTATCGCCTTCTGCGCGGACCAACTGGGCCTGACACCGGCGGAGGTGGCCGCCGTCGCCACCTTCTACTCGATGTACCGGCGCCGGCCCACCGGGGACTACCTCGTCGGGGTCTGCACCAACACGCTGTGCGCGATCATGGGCGGTGACGCAATCCTGGAATCCCTCGAGGAGCACCTGGGCATCCAACACGGTCAGACGACCGACGACGGCGCGGTCACGCTCGAGCACATCGAGTGCAACGCCGCCTGCGACTACGCCCCCGTCGTGATGGTCAATTGGGAGTTCTTCGACAACCAGACACCGCAGTCCACCCGCGAACTCGTCGACAAGCTGCGTGCGGGCCAGTCGGTCTCCCCCACCCGCGGTGCGCCGCTGTGCAAGTTCCGTGAGACCGCACGCGCCCTCGCCGGGCTGACGGACCCCCGCACCGATGAGAATCCCCGCGAAGCGGGTGCCGCAACCCTGGCCGGGCTGCGGGTGGCTCACGAGCTGGGCATGACCGCGCCCAGCGCCCCCGCCACCACCACCACGTCTGCGCCGCAACCGGAATCGACCGAGCAGGTGGCCGCCGAGGCCACGGCCGACCAGCCTGCGCCCGGCCCGTCGGCCACCGTGCCGGCCAAACCCTCGACCAGTGAAACAGATCCGGCTGCAACGGATTCGGGGGACTGAGATGGCAGCCCAGACATCATTGACCCCGGTGCTGAGCCGGTACTGGGATGACCCGGAGTCGTGGTCGCTGGACACTTACCAGCGCCACGACGGCTATCGCGCCCTGGCGAAGGCGCTGAGCATGGATCCCGACGACGTCATTGCGACGGTGAAGGATTCGGGTCTGCGGGGCCGCGGCGGCGCCGGCTTCCCGACGGGCACCAAGTGGTCGTTCATCCCGCAGGAAGACACCGGCGCCGGGGCGAAGCCGCATTACCTGGTGATCAACGCCGACGAGTCGGAACCCGGTACGTGCAAGGACATTCCGCTGATGCTCGCCACGCCGCACGTGCTCGTGGAGGGTGCCATCATCGCGGCCTATGCGATCCGGGCCCATCATGCGTTCATCTATGTGCGTGGCGAGGTGATTCCGGTGCTGCGCCGGCTGCGGGCCGCGGTCGCCGAAGCCTACGAGGCCGGCTATCTGGGTCACGACATCCTCGGCTCGGGATTCGATCTCGAACTGGTGTTGCACGCCGGGGCCGGGGCATACATCTGCGGGGAGGAGACGGCGCTGCTGGACTCCCTGGAAGGCCGGCGCGGCCAGCCACGCCTGCGGCCGCCGTTCCCTGCGGTGGCGGGCCTCTACGCGTGCCCCACCGTGGTCAACAACGTCGAATCCATCGCCAGCGTCCCACCGATCCTGGTCAACGGTGTCGACTGGTTCCGCTCCATGGGCAGCGAGAAGTCGCCCGGGTTCACCCTGTACTCGCTGTCCGGGCATGTGAACCGGCCGGGTCAGTACGAGGCCCCGCTCGGCATCACGCTGCGCGAACTGCTCGAGTACGCCGGCGGTGTCCGCGACGGCCACACGCTGAAGTTCTGGACCCCGGGCGGGTCGTCCACACCGCTGCTGACCGGCGAGCACCTCGACGTGCCGTTGGACTACGAGGGCATGGCGTCGGTGGGGTCGATGCTGGGCACCAAGGCGCTGCAGATCTTCGACGACACCACCTGCGTCGTGCGGGCGGTGCGCCGCTGGACCGAGTTCTACGCGCACGAATCCTGCGGGAAATGCACGCCCTGCCGGGAAGGCACCTACTGGCTCGCCCAGATCTACGAGCGGCTGGAGACCGGCCAAGGTACCGAGGGTGATATCCAGAAGCTGCTCGACATTTCCGACACCATCTTCGGAAAATCGTTCTGCGCGTTGGGAGATGGCGCCGCGAGCCCGATCATCTCGTCGGTCAGGTTCTTCCGCGACGAGTACCTCGCCCACCTCGACGGCGGCTGCCCGTTCGACCCGCACCGATCAACCCTGATGGCCGGCCAGGAGGTGAGCGGCTGATGACCCTGACGGAGAGCACCAAGGACACCGTCCCCGCCGACTGGGTGACCCTGTCCATCGACGGTGTCGAGGTCAGTGTGCCCAAGGGCACGTTGGTGATTCGCGCCGCGGAACTGATCGGCATCCAGATCCCGCGGTTCTGCGACCACCCGCTGCTGGAGCCGGTCGGGGCCTGCCGGCAATGCCTGGTCGAGGTCGAGGGGCAGCGCAAGCCGATGGCGTCCTGCACCACCACGGTGACCGCGGACATGGTGGTGCGCACCCAGCTGACATCGGAAGCAGCCGACAAGGCACAGCGTGGCGTGATGGAACTGCTGCTGATCAACCACCCGCTGGACTGCCCGGTCTGCGACAAGGGCGGCGAATGCCCGCTGCAGAACCAGGCCATGTCGAACGGACGGCCCGACAGCCGGTTCACCGACGTCAAGCGGACCTTCCCGAAACCGATCAACATCTCCGCACAGGTGCTGCTGGACCGGGAACGCTGTGTGCTGTGTGCCCGCTGCACCCGGTTCTCCAGTCAGATCGCCGGCGACCCGTTCATCGAACTGCTGGAACGCGGTGCGCTGCAACAGGTCGGCATCGCCACCGGTGAACCGTTCGACTCCTACTTCTCGGGCAACACCGTGCAGATCTGCCCGGTCGGGGCGCTGACCGGGACCGCATACCGGTTCCGCGCCCGACCCTTCGATTTGGTGTCGAGTCCCAGTGTCTGCGAGCACTGCGCCTCCGGGTGCGCCCAGC
>JAOPWF010000870.1 GCA_025965815.1 Mycobacterium sp. | reverse complement strand
GATCGAACGCACCGAAGTGTCGCTGCCGACCGACGCCACCCATGGCTTCGTACTCGACGAGCGAGGGGTGAGCGCTGGTTGGACAGACCGGGGGCAGGGCGTCGTGCCGAACCCGGCCCGCACCGTTCGTCCGGTCACCGAGGAGCACGCCGCGCAGCAGATTGTGTCGGTGGCCGACCTCGCACTGCTGGCAGGGGTACCCGAGCAGCCCAAGCGGATCGCCGTGGTCGCCGGGCCGTCCTCGGGGCGCTCCCTCGCGGCGGAAGCCATGGTCACCCAGCTGAAGTCGGATCGGCCCGGCCTGGTGGTGGAGGAGATTACCGAGAGCCCGGGAACCTTGCTCAACCGTCCTGATCTGCCGAGCGAGGGTTATGTGGCCAACATAGCTGGCCGGGTGGTGTGGGGCTGGCGGCCTGGTGCCGTGCGGGACTGGCCCGTCGGCGATGACTCTTCTGCCCTGGAGTCGGCCAAGGGTGCTTTGGTCGACTTGATGAAGCAGGCAGGGCGGACCGGGCTGCAGCTCGTGGTGCAGCCCGAGGGGCCGGTCGTGGTGCGGTTGCGTGGCGCGGTCGCCGGTCTGGCTGAGCAGTCCATGCCACAGCGCTTGGCTTCGCAGGGGCGGTTTGCCCAGGCGATGGAGAACCACGGCGCCGGACTCGAGGACCTGACCGTCGACGACCTGCTGGCGATGCTGGTGTCCGATCGGGCCGTGCGCATCGTGGATGGGGACGGAACCGTATTGCGGGATCTGAACGACCGCAGCGTCTACCGTCCCGGGCGTGCCGCCGAGCAGGTGGCCGGGCAGTTCGTCGTGCGCCGGGTACAGCCCCCGGCGGTGGACACGTCGATCCCCGTGGGTGAGGAGTACGCGCTGCGGGGGGATGGAACGCTGAGCCGTTCGGTCGCCTGGAAGCAGGGGCCAGGCGGACTCGTCACGCTGACCGGGCACGTTCGCCGGGCCATCCACGACGCTGATCCGGTGTCTGAGACTCCCGAGCTGGCCGCACGGCTTGGCCTGGGGAGCGCGGTGACCAAGGAACTGCCGGGCGCTGAGCGCATCCAGCAGGAGGCCATGGCGATTCTGCTCGGCTTGGTCAACGCCCGGTACGGCGTGGTGCGCCACCAGGATCTGGCCGCGGGGTCGGGCGGTGATTCGGTTCTCGCTGCGACACGCGACATGGATGGGATGGCGACCAGGTTTTCACGCCTGGCGTCGCGCCACCGCTTCACCGCGGCCAAGCAGTTGCAGATTCAGTTCAGTGTGCCGAAGATCCGTGCCGCACGTGACCGTGGTTTCGATGCCGGCCTACGCGAAAAGGTGATTGTCGGGGGCCGGGCCTATCTGGTCTCGGTTCAGCAGGTCATGGTGAACCGAGACCACGACGAGGGGGTGGCGACCGAGCGGGATGTCGCGATCGACCACCAGGTCAAGGGGATGCGTTCCGGCGGGCAGACCGTGACCCGTGGCTGGTCGATCACCTCCGAGCTGGGCGCGGCGGTGCACGTCGAGACCGAGGCGATGGGGAACGCTTCGGTGGAGCTGGGCGATTTTGGGACCTCGCTGCGCTACTCGCGCGACCATTTGGTCGCGACGTCGTCGGTGACCAAGGGGTACAGCAGGCTGCGCGCGGGTAAGGGGGAAGTCTCCCGTCCTGTCTACGAGGCTCGTTACCAGGTAACGGTGACCGAGACACGGCCCAGGTTCTTGGGCCAGAGTGCGTCCCGCACGGTGAGCCGCATCGTCGGCGGTGACGAAGTGCGGCTGCCGGCGATCGTGCATCCCGGGTTCCGGCCGGACGCGGCGACCGCCGCTACGCCGGAGTTCCGGACGGCCTTCCGTGATATCGCGAGTACTGCGGGGCGCACAACCGTACTGAGCGCGGACGAGTTCACCGACTTGGAACATCATCCGCGTCTGATCGACTTCACCGCGAGCGGTATGGACGGGTTGCACACGACGTTCAGCGGGCTCGGGGAGACTGTCAAGTACGTCTCGAAGCTGGTGGCCGCCCATATCGCGGGCGGCAACATCGAGGATGATGGTCTGGACGCGGAGTATACCAACGGTCCGGATCCGGAATACATCGCCGAGGTGGAGAAGGCACTCACCGAAGGCGGTTTCCGATCCAACCCTGAGCGGTTCTTCGGCCGGACTGGTGTTCCCATCCCGTTGCCCAAGGAATACCACTTCAACCCCGTGCGCCCGCACATCGATGGCGCCGTGACCGTTCGCGGTTTCCTGATCCGAGCCGACGACGCGGCGGCGTTCCAGGGGCCCAAAGCAACGATCGAGAGCTACAGCGAAGTCGACACGAAGATCACCCGGAAGCGCAGCAGCTCATGGAGCGCGGGTGTGCACGGTTCAGTGGGCCCGAACTACCGGTTCGGCACCACGACCGCGTCGGAGAACAGCGGTGGTCGTGCCAACTCCCGGCGCTCGTTGTTCCCGTCGGTCGGCGTCGGTGTCGATGGGGAGGCCAACTGGATTCTGCGCGGCCGGGAAACCGCGCGTACGAGCGGCAGTATCGATGTGTCGCTGCTGACTGAGGGCGGCATCCAGCATTTCAGCCGCGCTCACCTGGTCCTGGAAGTGCTCAGCACCCGTCAGGCGGTCGATGCCCGTACTTTGGGGACCGCTCTCGACGTGATTACCCGGGACGATGCCACGACGAGGGCGAGTGAGCGGCGTCTGCGTGTGCTCGTGGAAAACTCCGCGGAACTTTCCATGTCCACCACGTTGCATACCGATGTCGGGCACAGCGCTGACCCGCACTACCTGGAACCCAGCACCACTAAGCCGGCTAGTCGGCATATCGCGCGTGACAATGCGGCACTCGCCGCCGGGTACGTCACCTACTTCGACGACCAGAAGGTGACGTTCGAGGGCACGACCGCTGCGGGTGCCACCTTCCAGGTGGACAAGGGCGAGGGCGTCATCGGTGCGGTCCGGGCGGGGATTGTTGAGTCGGGTCTGGTGGACCCGCAGTACTTGAACGACGCCTCGGATATCTGGCGGTCGCTGACG
>JAOPWF010000862.1 GCA_025965815.1 Mycobacterium sp. | reverse complement strand
GTGGCCGACGGATTCGTGAATGGTCAGCCACAGGTTGGACGGATCGATGACGAGGTCCGTCGGGCCCGCCGTAACGCTGGGCGCCTTGCTCTTCTCCGCCAGCAGCGTCGGCAGCTCGGCCAGCTCCTGGGTCCAGTTCCACACGTCGTCGCCGGCGACCGCCTCCCAGCCTCGAGCAGTCGGCGGCGCGAGCGTGCGCATCGTGTCGAACATGCCCGCGGCCGCATCGACCGTCACCGCCTCCAGCATCGGCATCACCCGCACCCGCTGCTGGGTGATGGACGATCCGTAGATGTCGGCGTAGAACGTCTGCTCCTTCGCGGCCTGCATGCCCGCCGAGACGTGATCGACGCCGTCGGCGGCCAGCAGTCGACCGGAGTACTCCTGCAGCACCACGATCTTGTCCGCGGCCGACAGCGTGAACGGATCGATCTGATAGCTCGACACCCACGTCGCGTCGGGATAGACCGGCTCCGGTGCCAGCTCGATCCGCTCGGCGTTCAAGGGGCCCAGGCCTCTGGCCACCTGGACCGCCCGCCGGGCCGTCTCGGCAGCCACAGCGAGGTCCAGCTCGGCGTGCGAGGCGAAGCCCCACGTGCCGTCGACGATCACCCGAACCGCCAGGCCGATCTCCCGGCTGAGCACCGCCGTCTCCAACTCACCGTCGCGCAGCTGGACGAGCTCGGTCGTGATGCGGTGAATGCGCAGGTCGGCGTGGCTGGCTCCGGCGGCGACCGCGGCCGACAGCGCCGCGTCGGCCAGTTCGTGGCGTGGCAGGTCCACGAAATCGGCGTCGACCCCCCGGTGTGTCACAGCTCCACCGTAACGGCAGCCATCACGGGCCGCTTTAATGGCTCAATGGCCGGCCAGCGTCCCCGATCCACCGCGCTCGGGTATGCGCTGCTCGCACCCAGCCTGTTCGGGGTAATCGCCTTCCTGCTGCTGCCGATGCTCGTGGTGGGATGGCTCAGCCTGCAGCGCTGGGATCTGCTCGGACCGATTCAGTATGTCGGACTGGACAACTGGCGCTCGGTGCTGACCGACAAGACATTCGGCAATTCGCTGCTGGTCACGGTCGCGTTCGTGGCGATCGTCGTTCCGGTGCAGACCGCGCTGGGGCTCCTCGCCGCTTCGATGCTGACCCGCGACCTACCCGGCAGCGGGCCGTTTCGAACCCTCTACGTGGTGCCCTGGATCTGCGCACCGCTGGCGATCGGCGTCCTGTGGCGGTGGATCTTGGCGCCCACCGACGGCGCCGTCAGCGCGCTGCTGGGCCACCGGGTCGAGTGGCTTACCGACCCTGGTCTCGCGCTCCCGGTCGTCTCGGCGGTGACCGTGTGGACCAACGTCGGTTACGTGACGCTGTTCTTCCTCGCCGGGATCCTGGCCATTCCCGCCGAGATACACAACGCGGCGCGCACCGACGGCGCCACGTCGTGGCAGCGGCTCTGGCGGATCACCCTACCGATGCTGCGGCCGACCTTGTTCTTCGTGCTGGTCACCGGGATCGTCAGCGCGGCTCAGGTATTCGACACGGTGTACGCGCTGACCGCCGGCGGCCCGCAGAACCGCACCGATCTGGTCGCGCACCGCATCTACGCCGAGGCGTTCGGCGCCGCCGCGGTCGGTCGGGCCGCGGTGATGGCCGTCGTGCTGTTCATCCTGCTGGTCAGCGCCACCATCGTGCAGCACCTCTACTTCCGGCGGCGGATCACCTATGACATCACCTAGCCGGGTGGCGTCCGGATCGGTCATCTACGCCGGTCTGGCCGCCGGCGCGGCAATAACCCTGGCGCCCTTCGCGCTCGGGCTGCTGACGTCGTTCACGTCGGCTCGCCAATTCGCGACCCAGTCGCCCCTGTCGTGGCCGAACCCGCCGACGCTGGCCAACTACACCGGCCTCGCCGACGCCGGGTTCGGCAGGTCCATCGCGGTCACGGCGCTGATGACCGCCGTCATCGTGCTGGGCCAGTTGACATTCTCGGTCCTGGCGGCCTATGCCTTTGCCCGGCTGCGGTTCCCGGGCCGCGACGCGCTGTTCTGGGTGTATCTGGCGACGTTGATGGTGCCGGCAACGGTGACGGTGGTTCCGCTGTATCTGATGATGGCGCAGGCCGGTCTGCGCAACACCTTCTGGGCCCTGGTGCTGCCGTTCCTGTTCGGATCGCCGTACGCGATCTTCCTGCTGCGCGAGTACTTTCGTGCCATTCCCGCCGACCTGATCAATGCCGCACGCCTGGACGGCGCGAACACCCTGGACATCATCGTCCATGTGGTGATTCCGTCGAGCAGGCCGATCCTGGTCACGTTGACGTTGATAACCGTGGTGTCCCAATGGAATAACTTTCTCTGGCCGCTGGTGATCACCAGCGGCGGTAAGTGGCAGGTGCTCACGGTGGCGACCGCGGGTCTGCAGTCGCGCTACGACGGGCAGTGGACGCTGGTGATGGCGGCGACCACGGTGGCGATCGTCCCGCTGATCGCATTGTTCGTGGTGTTCCAGCGTCACATCGTCCGCTCGATCGTGGTCAGCGGGATCAAATGAACTCGCGGCCCAGGTTTTCCACAGTCGTCGCGGCCGCAGTGGCGGCGGTGGCGGTGGTGTTGGTCATCACGGCGGTGCTGCTCGGCCGCTCCGCCGAACCGGGCGGCAAGACGGTGGTCACGGTGCGGCTGTGGGATGAGCAGGTGGCCACGGCGTACCGCGAGTCGTTCGACGAATTCACCCGTCTGCACCCCGACATCGAGGTCCGCACCAACGTGGTGGCGTACTCGACGTACTTCGACACGTTGCGCACCGATGTCGCCGGCGGCAGTGCCGATGACATCTTCTGGCTCAGCAACGCCTACTTCGCGGGCTACGCCGACAGCGGGCGGTTGATGAACGTCGACGCGACACTGGGCCGCGATGCCGCGGCAGCATGGGAGCCGCCCGTGGTGCAGCAGTTCACCCGCAACGGCGTGCTGTGGGGCGTCCCGCAACTGACGGACGCCGGGATCGCCGTCTACTACAACGCGGATCTGCTCGCCGACTCCGGTGTCGATCCGGCGACACTCAATCGGCTGCGGTGGTCGCCCGACGGGCAGGGCGACACGTTGCGGCCACTGCTGGCCCGGCTCACTGTCGACTCCGACGGGCATCGTTCGGGCACAGCGGGTTTCGATAGCGAACGGGTCCGGCAATGGGGGTACAACGCGGCCAACGACCTGCAGGGCATCTATCTGAACTACATCGGCTCGGCCGGCAGCGTCTTCCAGGACGGCGACCGGTTCGCGTTCGACAATCCACCGGCGGTGGACGCGTTTCGCTACCTGGTGCGGCTGATCAACGACGAGCACGTCTCGCCGGCTGCCTCGGACACCAACGACAACGGCGACTTCTCCCGCAACCAGTTCTTGCAGGGGCGGATGGCGTTGTTCCAGTCCGGGACCTACAACCTCGCGGCGATCGCCGAGCAGGCGGACTTCCGGTGGGGTGTCGCGCTGCTGCCCACCGGGCCGGCGGGCCGGGTCAGCGTCACCAACGGTATTGCCGCTGCCGGCAATTCAGCCACCCGCCATCCGGACGCGGTCAGGGCAGTACTCGCCTGGATGAGCGGCCCGCGGGGCAACGGCTACCTCGGTGCCCGCGGCGCGGCCATCCCCGCGGTACTGGCCGCCCAGCGCACCTACTTCGACTACTGGACCCGCCGCGGTGTCGATGTCAGCCCGTTCTTCTCAGTGCTCAACGGCCCGCGCATCCCCGCACCCGGCGGCCCCGGCTTCCCGGCCGGATACCAGGCCCTCAAGCCCTACTTCGACGAGATGTTCCTCGGCCGTCGCGATGTGGCGGCCAGCCTGGCCGACGCACAGGCGGCCGCCAACGCCGCCGCCGAACGCTAGCTGGTCCCCAACACGGTGAGTTCCAACGCCAACGCCGCTCCACAGACCACGCCGACCACCGAGAATGCCACCCAGTCCGCCCATTTGGGCCGTGACGGAGCCGCCGAGATCTGGCCCGCCCCGCCGCGCGCAGTGATCGCATCGCCCATCTCGTCGGCGCGTCGCAACGCCACGGTGATCGCGGCGGCCAGCAGGTCAACGACCTCCACTGCCCACCGTCGGCGGCGCGCCCGCCGGGTGGGCGGGAGCACCTGCTTGGGCCGCAGCCGTCGGGCGGCATAGAGGATGCGGAACTCGTCGATGAGCATCGGGAACGCGCGCAGCGCCAGCGCAATCGCCACCGCCCAGTCGTCGACCGGGACCCGCAGCGGTCGCAGCGGTCGGAGCAATGTCGCCACTGCAGGGGCGATCTCGGCGACGTTCGTAGTCCACGACACCATGGCGCCCAGTCCGAGCAGCACGATGGACAGCGCGGTGATCCGCAGGAAGTTGGACAGGCCGCCGAGGCCCACCTGGAGTGAGCCGAGATCGATGAAGGGCCTGCCGCCCGCGAATGTCGCGGTGAGGCCGCCGAAGAACAGCAGAACCCACAGCCAGCGTGGAATCGAGGGCAGCGTGCCACGCGGAATGTGCGCCATCCACACCGTGGCGACCACCAGTGCGGCCACGGCGGCGATCGGCACCCAGCCGGGATAGAAGGTCAGCAGCACCGAGATAGCTAAAACCACGAGCAGTTTGGTGCCTGCCCAGAGATCGTGGATGGCGGAACCGCCGGGCACCGGGCGCAGCAGCACGACCGGCTTGCGCTGCTTCGGGGTGCGCTGGGTCGGGGTGGTCATGACATCCCTCCAGCCGTAGTCGGGGTGGACGCGATCAGACCGTCCTGCAGGTGCAGCGTGCGCGGGCACAGGTCCTCCAGGCCGGAGAAGTCGTGCGAGATGACGACGACCGTCAGCCCGGCGCGCCGGCGCAGGTCCTCGAGCAGCCGCAGCAGTCCGCGCTGGCTGGCGGCGTCCAGGCCGGCGAGCGGTTCGTCGAGGATCAGCGCCCGTGGTGAGCGGCCCAGCAGCCCGGCCAGCACCACGCGGCGCATCTGGCCGCCGCTGAGTTGGTCGATGCGCCGGGTCGCCAGCCCGGGATCCAGCCCGACGGCGGCGAGCGCCGAGGCCACCCGTCCGTGGTCGTCGGCCGAAAAACCCCCGGCGGAAGCGATTTCGATGTCGACCCGGCCCCGCATCAACTGCAGGCGCGCGGCCTGGAACGAGATCGCCACCGCACCGACCTGGTTGGACACCGGCTCGCCGTCCAGCAGGCAGCTACCGGTCGTCGGGACGGTGAGGCCGGCCATGATCCACGCCAGTGTCGACTTGCCCGAGCCGTTTCCGCCGTGAATCAACACCCCGTCGCCCTCGTGCACGGCGAAGTTGATGTCGCGTAGCGCCGTTGCGGCCCAGGGCGTCCCACTGCCGTATTCATGCCCGATCCCGAGCAGTTCCAGGACCGGCGCATTCGAGTTGTGTCCCACGGGGACCGTCGCCCTCGGCGCCTCGGCCGTCTCGACCATCTCGGTGTTGTCCGCCGAACCCCCGTTGCCCGTGAGGTTGATGGTGCGGTCGGCGGAGTCCGCCTCGTCGTTGTAATGGGTGATGTGCACCAGTGACATCCGGTGGTGCTGCGTCAAACCAGACAACACGGCCATCAGCGAATCACGGCCCTGCTGGTCCACCATGCTGGTCACCTCGTCGGCGATCAGCAGCGAGGGCTCCCGCGCCAGCGCGCCCGCGACGGCCAGCCGTTGCAGTTCCCCGCCGGACAGCCCGCCGGTGTCCCGCTCGGCCAGCCCGTCCAGACCGACCTCGGTAAGCAGTTGGTGGACGTCGGTCGTCGCGCCGGGCGGAAGTCCCCAGACCACGTCGTCGGCGACCCGGGTGCCCAGCACCTGGCTCTCGGGGTGCTGCATGATGACCGCGGTCCCGCCTAGTCGGCCCAGGCCCACCGCGCCGGGCCGCTCGACGTTGCCCGACGTCGGATCCCGTCCGGCCAGGACCAACATCAGGGTGGTCTTCCCCGCGCCGTTGGCGCCGGTGACGGCGACATGCTCCCCGGGTTCCACGCCGAGCGTCACCGGGCCGAGCGCATCATGGCTGGAGTTCGGATAGCGGAACGTGACGTCGCTCAGCCGGGTGGGGACCGGTGCGATGGGGCCGGTATCAACACGCGCTTCCAGCTTGTGCACATCGGGAACTCCGCATAGCCGCTCGAGCACCCGCGACAGCGCCCACCAGCCGATCAGGGTGACGATCGTGATGCTCACCACCGAGGAGCCGCCGATCAGCACGGGCCAGTAATGCAGTGCGGCGGCGAAATCATGCTTGAGGCGTTCGGCGGCGCCGTCCATGTGGGGGATCCGGGCCAGCACCGCCGCCAGGCCGTTGACGTTGGCCGTCAACGAGTCGAAGACGAGATTGCGCAGCCTGGAGAAAATCGTCAACCAAGCGACGCCCGCGACGCCGAAGAGCGCTCCTGCCACCAGGGCACAGGCGATCACCGTCGGGGTCCCGCGGCCGCGGCGTTTGATGATGCCGGTCAATCCGCCGATGTACGCGCAGTCGAGGACCGTCATGAAGCCGCCGAACCCGGCGATCAGGAACGCGATCAGCCCGGCGGCAACCGTTGCGGTGATCAGCACCCTGACGCGGTAGCGGTAGGCCAGCAGTCCCATCGGGACGGTTCCCAGTAGCGACAACCCGGCAGCGAACGGAACGACGACGGAGATGATCGCGGTAGCCGCGCACAGCGCCGCCATCACCGAGGCCTGCGCCAGTTCGCCCGGTCGCAGCGATCCCCGATTCGCCCGGCCGGTTGAGGTCATTTCACGATTCTGCCAGTCCCGACTGGGGACCTGCTGACACCATGTGAGCACGACCACCCGTCGCGACGTTGATCTACATAGTAAATCTATGTAACTTTAGAAGGTATGACCCCTGTAGCCACCAAAGACGCCGCTCCACCCGACGCGGCACTCGGTGCTGATCTGCTCGGTGTGGTGGCCCGGTTGAACCGATTGGCAACGCAGCGCGCGCGGTTGCCGCTGCCCTATGCGCAGGCGCGCCTGCTGTCCACGATCGAAGACCAGGGCAGCGCCAGGATCTCCGACCTCGCAGCACTCGACCACTGCTCACAGCCGACTATGACCACCCAGGTGCGCCGACTCGAGGACGCGGGCCTGGTGTCGCGTACCAGCGATCCCGGCGACGCGCGGGCGGTCCTCATTCGCATCACACCCGAAGGCGTCCGCACGCTGACCCGGGTACGCACCGACCGCGCGAGCGCCGTCGACCCGTATCTGGAACGACTCGAGGATGGCGACCGGGAGACGCTGACGGCGGCAGTGCGCGTCATCCGCCGGCTGCTGGAAGACGCATCGGCGCCCGATCCCACAAAGACCAAACCCAGCACCAAGAAGAGATAAGGAGCACCGCCCTATGCGGCGCCAACCCAAGGCCGTCTGGGCCGTAGCGTTCGCGTCCGTCGTCGCCTTCATGGGAATCGGACTCGTTGACCCGATCCTCAAGCCGATCGCCGACAACCTAGATGCCTCCCCCTCACAAGTGTCGCTGCTGTTCACCAGCTACATGGCGGTGATGGGGGTGGCGATGCTCATCACCGGCGTGGTGTCGAGCCGCATCGGGCCCAAGCGGACTCTGCTGCTGGGGCTGGTCATCATCATCCTCGGCGCCGGGCTGGCCGGCCTGTCGGACACCGTGCTGGAAATCGTTGGCTGGCGGGCACTGTGGGGACTGGGTAACGCCCTGTTCATTGCGACCGCGCTGGCGACCATCGTGAGCTCCGCCCGCGGGTCGGTAGCGCAGGCGATCATCCTGTACGAGGCTGCGCTGGGCCTTGGCATCGCCGTCGGGCCGCTGGTCGGCGGGGTGCTGGGATCCATCTCCTGGCGCGGGCCGTTCTTCGGGGTCTCGGCCCTGATGGCGGTCGCGCTCGTCGTCACCACGTTCCTGCTGCCCGCTACGACGCGGGCCGCGCACGCCACCACGCTGGTCGACCCGTTCCGCGCCCTGAAGCACCGCGCGCTGCTCGGGGTCGCCATCACCGCGCTGCTGTACAACTTCGGCTTCTTCACGCTGCTGGCGTTCACACCCTTCCCGCTCGACATGAGCGCCCACCAGATCGGCCTGGTCTTCTTCGGCTGGGGCCTGGCGCTGGCGTTCACCTCCGTCGTGGTGGCGCCGCGACTGCAGCACCGCTTCGGTACGGTGCCGGTGCTGATCGTCAACCTGGTGGCGATGTCGCTGACGCTCGCGGTGATGGCGCTCGGAACGGACACCAAGGCGGTCCTGGCGACCTGCGTGGTGGTCGCGGGGCTGTTCATCGGCATCAACAACACGCTGATCACCGAGACGGTGATGAAGGCCGCACCGGTCGAGCGGGGAGTGGCATCGGCGGCATACAGCTTTGTGCGGTTCTCCGGCGGCGCCGTCGCGCCGTGGCTGGCTGGCGTACTCGGTGAGCAGTTCAACGCGCATCTGCCGTTCTGGGTGGGTGCCGCGGCGGTGCTCGTCGGCGCCGGTGTGCTGGCCACGACGCGGCGCTACCTCGTCGGGATCGACGACAAGGAAGACGACGTCGACGAAGCCACCGACGAGGCGGTCGCCATCACAGTCGGCAGCGAGAGCTGACGACTACATCGCGAACGCCAGAAACTGAGTGATCTGGGTCGGCGAGAAGTTGTCGTCGCTGACCAATACCACCGACGGGCGACCATCGGGCAACGTCGGCCCCAAACTGGCCCAGATAGCCACCGTCCGATCCGGCGATCCGGATCCACGGGTCGAGCCGTAAGGGCCCGTTCGGTCCGGCGTCTGCTCCGGTGAGCCGCTCGCCCTCGCTGGACCAGTACAGCCGCTGGCGGCGACCGTCGAAGGCGATGCCCTCGGAGTCCGGGGGCACGATCGGTGGCCGGGCCGCCGTGTCGAGGGGGCCGAACGGCTGCCCGCCCGCATCCAACCAGGGGTGGGTGGCGACGAATTTCACATCTGCCAATGCCCCTGTCGGACAGGGATATCTGCGCGGCGTAGAAGCGGGCCGCGCAATTGACCGGAACGCCGGCCGAGGCCAACAGCGTGACGGTCGCGAGTGCACCGGCGACCGGCCTCGGTGCCGGCATGTCATACGACGGCGCCGACCAACGTGCCCACCAGATAGGTCGCGGCCACGGCGGTCACGCCGAAGAACAACTGCCGCAACGACGCCTTCCAGACGGGCTGCGAGGTGAATCGCGCCGCCAGTCCGCCCGCGATGACCAGGCCCACACCCCCGCACACCAATCCCGCTATCAGGGAGCCG
>JAOPWF010000830.1 GCA_025965815.1 Mycobacterium sp. | reverse complement strand
TCTGGGCGTCGATCTCGTCGCCCGTCAGGAGCAGTTCGCGGGCCCAGGCGGAGCCTACGATCTGGGGCAACTGGGCCGCACCCGAGGCCACCCCGTACTGGGCGCCGTGGAACTTGAAGCGCGCGTCCTCGGCGCCGATACGGATGTCGCACCCTAGCGACATCAGCGCTCCACCGCCGAAGCAATAGCCGCGAATAGCCGCCAGCACCGGTTTTTTCCGCGCGCGCAGCAGCGTCGCGGGCGAGGCTGGCGGACTCGGGTTGGCCGTTTGCTGCTCGCTCAGTTCCTGCAGGTCGCCGCCCGCCGAAAAGGCGCGCTCGCCCGCGCCGGTGACGACCAGGCAGCCGATCTCCTCGTCTTCCTCGAATTTTTTCAAAGCCTCGACCAGCTCAGAGAGCAATTGGCGGTTCAGGGCGTTCAGCTTGGCCGGGCGATTGAGGGTGATCAGCCCAACTGGGCCCCGTGTCTCGCTCAGGACGGTCGGCGCCAGGCCGGTCATGCGCGGGCGACTGCCTGCGTCAGAATGTCGTGACCCGCGAAACGGGCCTGCCAGGCCGGAATGACCTCGGGATTGAAGATGAGGTCACGATCGGGAACTTCCCCGCGCAGCGCCGCCAGGACGGCTTCGGTCGCCAGACCGATGGCCGGACCGACACCGCTGCCCACGTTGTGGGTGATCATGTGCGGCGACAGCAGCACCCGGTCCCCCAGTTTTCTGAGAGGACTGTCCAGGGGCAGCGGCTCCCGTTCGAACACGTCCAGACCCGCTCCGGCGATACGTTCGGTCTGCAGAGCTTCGACCAGTGCCGACTCGTCGACCACGCCGCCGCGGCTGGCATTCAGCAGGAGCGCCGTGGGCTTCATGCGTGCGAGCTCGGCGGCGCCGATGAGGTGGCGCGTCTCCGTATTGAGGAACACGTGCAGGGTGACCACATCCGACTCGGCCAACAGCGTCGGCAGATCGACGCGCTGCACGCCGTGCTGGGCGAAGTGTGCGTCGGCCACATACGGGTCGCAGCCGATCAGGCGCGCATTCCATGGTCGCAACAGGTCGGCGACGCGTGTGCCGACTCGCCCAAGGCCGACGATGCCGATGGTGATCCCGGCGTAGCCGTCCGAGTGGCGCGCACCGACATAGGTGCCGGTGAGGGCCGGGTCGCGCCAGGCGCCGCCGCTCTTGAGGTGCCGATCGCGCTCACGAACCTTCTTGAGCATGACCAGCATATGGGTCAGGGTGCCTTCCCCGACGCCGCCCCAGTTGGACTCAGTGGGACCGTAGGTGACCAGGATCCCGCGCTCGGTCGCGGCGTCGATGTCGACGTCCTCACAGCCGATGGAGTATTTGGCGACAATGCGCAGGGAGTCGGAGCTGGCCAGCACCCGATCGGAGATCGTCGTGTTGTAGATCATCGAGCCGACGAGGGCCTGGGCCCCGCTGGTGCCCGCGATGAGCTCTGCATCAGTGGGCGCCATGGGCGACACCCACGGACGCGGCGCGACCACGACCTCGCAGCCGTGCTCCTGCAAGCGGGTATAGGTATCTTCCGCAGCGTCCGTTGGGGAGAAGACGTAGATCCTGGCACTCACGCGGCGCAGTATACCCACGCCTTCTTGACCTGCCCGCCCGCGAGATCGGATATTGCGGCCGGCGGTTGCGGCTGGGTACGGTCCACTCGACGCAACGAAGGAGATATCTCAGGTGTCCAAGAAGTACGATTTTTATAAGGCTGAATACATCTGGGTCGATGGCACACAACCCGTGGCCAAGCTGCGGTCCAAGGGCAAAGTCGTGCCAAAGGGCGAAGAGCCACCGATCTGGGGCTTCGACGGTTCGAGCACCCAGCAGGCCACGGGCGATCGCTCGGACTGCGTGCTGAAGCCGGTCTTCGTGTGCGACGACCCGATTCGCGGCGAGCCGCACAAGCTCGTCATGTGCGAGGTGTTCCTGGTCAACGGCGAGCCGCACCCGACAAACACGCGCGCCGCCTGCCGCGAGATCGCCGAGCGCTACAGGAAGCACGACACGTGGTTCGGCCTCGAACAGGAATACACGTATTTCGACGGCATCAAGCCGCTCGGCTGGCCTGACAACGGGTTTCCGGCACCCCAGGGCGGCTACTACTGTGGCGTGGGCGCCGACGAGGTGTTCGGGCGGCCGGTTGTCGAAGCGCACCTCGAGAACTGTCTGAAGGCTGGCCTGAAGATCTCGGGCATCAATGCCGAGGTGATGCCTGGGCAGTGGGAGTTCCAGGTCGGGCCGGTGGCCGCGCCAGAAGTGGCCGACCAGTTGTGGGTCGCGCGCTGGCTGCTGTACCGCACGGCCGAAGACTTTCCGACGGCGTCTGGCAACAACGTATCGGTCAAACTGGATCCCAAGCCGGTCAAGGGTGACTGGAACGGCGCTGGCTGTCACACCAACTTCTCGACCAGAGAGATGCGCGAGAACTACGAGGCGTGCGTGGCGGCGGCCGAGGCGCTCGGAACGCGGGCTGACCTGCACATTGCCAACTACGGCTATGGCATCGAGGAGCGGCTGACGGGTCTGCACGAGACGGCGTCGATCCACGAGTTCACGTACGGCGTGTCGCATCGTGGAGCGTCGGTGCGGATCCCGTGGCAGGTGGCCATCGACCGCAAGGGCTACATCGAAGATCGCCGCCCGAACGCCAATATGGACCCGTATGTCGTCACGCGCTTGATCGTCGAGACCGTGTGCGGCACGGCTGACGGCGACCTGAAGGTGTCGGCCAACGGCACGGCCGGCGCGCGAGTCGTGGCGAACGACTGACGGGTAGCTGCTGACCATGGCGCGCGTCCCGCAGATCACGTCCAAAGAACAGCTCGCGACGGAGTACCACGCGCTCTTCGACCGTATTGCCCAGGCGCGCGGTCAGGTCGGTGGGCCCTACAGCATCCTGCTCCACTCGCCAGGTGTGGCAGACCGTGTGGATGCTCTGTCAAGCTCACT
>JAOPWF010000342.1 GCA_025965815.1 Mycobacterium sp. | reverse complement strand
TTGTCCGGGAAGGTGGGATAGTCCTGCGGCGCCGGCGGCAGTTGTGGGAACTGCGATTTCTTGCTGCGCTCAGCCCCCCGCAATGAGCTGCTCACCCGGTTCATCGCCATGGGCCACATCCTGCCTGACCAGCGAAACACGCCGGTCGGCAACCGTCCGATCGACCCGGTATACCCGCTCTACCAGCGGCAATGTGCGCAGCTGCCGTTCGAGGTGCCATTGCAGGTGTGCGGCGACCAACCCGCTGGCCTGGCGGCGGTGCGACTGCTGCGACGCCTCCGCGGCTGCCCAGTCGCCGTCATGCAATGCCGTCATCAGCTCGAGCACGCCATGCGGCGGGGTGCTCGAGCCGCCCGGCCGGCAGTGCACGCATACGCTGCCCCCGGCGGCGACGTGGAAAGCCCGGTGCGGGCCGGGCTCCGCACAGCGGGCGCACGCGGTGAGCGCCGGCGCCCAGCCGGCGATCCCCATGGCACGCAGCAGGTACGCGTCAAGCACGAGTTCCCGTGGACGGCTGCCATCGGCGACCGCACGCAACGCGCCGACGGTCAACCTGTGCAGGGCCGGGATCGGCGCCCGCTCCTCACCGGCCAGGCGTTCGGCGGTCTCCAGCACGGCGCAGGCGCAGGTGTATCGGCCGTAATCGCTGACGATGTCAGTGGCGAAGGCGTCGATCGCCTGGACCTGAGTGACGATGTCGAGGTTGCGCCCGGGATGCAACTGCACGTCGATGTGCGCGAACGGCTCCAGTCGGGCGCCGAACTTGCTGCGGGTCCGTCGCACACCCTTGGCCACCGCACGAACCAGCCCGTGCTCACTGGTGAGCAGCGTGACGATGCGGTCGGCCTCACCAAGTTTGTGTTGGCGCAGCACCACCGCCCTGTCCCGGTAGAGGCGCATCGACCCAGTTTCCCATCGCAATACGACAAAAGTGGTACGCAGCGCCGATAGGCTCGATTTTGATGGATGAGCCTTCTTCTTCCGCCCCACTGCCGACCCTGACCGACCAGCTGTACCAGCTGGCCAGCGGCGCCGTGACCTCGGATGAACTGGTACGAAACTCGCTGCGCGCGATCAGGGCGAGTCAATCCACGCTCAACGCCTTCCGGGTGGTGCTGGGCCAGCAGGCCCTCACCGATGCCGCCGAGGCTGACCGCAGGCGCGCCGCGGGTGTGCAGCTGCCCCTGCTGGGCATTCCGATCGCGGTGAAGGACGACGTCGACGTCGCGGGCGTGCCGACCGCGTTCGGATCGTCGGGCCACCTCCGTCCGGCGACCCAGGACTCCGAGGTGGTGCGCCGGCTGCGGGCGGCGGGCGCGGTCATCGTCGGCAAGACGAACACCTGCGAGCTGGGTCAGTGGCCGTTCACCAGTGGGCCGGGCTTCGGGCACACCAGAAACCCGTGGTCGCGTAAGCACAGCCCAGGCGGCTCTTCAGGTGGCAGTGCGGCCGCGGTGGCGGCAGGTTTGGTGACGGCGGCCATCGGCTCCGACGGCGCGGGCAGCATCCGGATTCCGGCCGCATGGACCCACCTTGTCGGCATCAAGCCGCAGCGCGGCCGCATCTCCACTTGGCCGCTGCCCGAGGCGTTCAACGGCATCACCGTCAACGGCGTGCTGGCCCGCACCGTCACCGACGCCGCGCTGGTCCTGGACGCCGCGTCGGGCAACGTCGATGGCGATCTGCACAAGCCGCCGCCGGTGCTGGGGGTACCTCCCGCTTGCGGGGGCGTGTCCGAGTACGTCGGCCGCGCGCCCGGTCCGCTGAAGATCGCGCTGTCGACACGGTTTCCGCTGACCGTGTTCCGGGCCAAGCTGCATCCCGAGATCCGCGCCGCGCTGGACGTCATCGCCGCCCAGCTGGGGCAACTGGGGCACACCATCATGGCGGGCGACCCGAACTACGGCGTGCGGATGTCGTGGAACTTCCTGGCGCGGTCCACTTCCGGACTGCTGGACTGGGCCGACCGGCTCGGCGACGGCGTGGTCCTGGATCGCAGGACAATGGCCAATATCCGAATGGGCCGGCTGTTGTCCGAATCGGCGTTGCGCAAGGCGCGCGCGCACGAAGCCGAGACCCAGCGCCGGATCGGAGCGATCTTCGACGTCGTCGACGTGGTGCTGGCACCGACGACGGCGCAGCCGCCACCACCGGTGCATCACTTCGACAGTCGCGGCGGCTTGTCCACCGACCGCGCGATGATCGCGTCCTGCCCGGTGGCCTGGCCATGGAACGTGCTGGGCTGGCCGTCGATCAACGTGCCCGCGGGATTCACCTCCGACGGATTGCCGATCGGGGTGCAGCTGATGGGTCCGGCCAACAGTGAGCCGCTGCTGGTGTCCCTGGCCGCGGAGCTGGAGGCGATCAGTGGCTGGACGACCAGGCAGCCCCAGGTGTGGTGGAACACGCCGATGGTCAAGGATCCCGTGCCCGGAGAGCAAGATCAAGTAATCGCTTAATAGTTGACTGATTCGCTGCCGGTCCGGCGGGGCCTCGCGTAATGTCATCGACCGGTCGGGCACATCGGCATATCAGGGGTGGCAACGTCATGACAGTCAGGGACACCGTGCGGCGCTGCACGTACGCGCTGCCGACGCTGGCCGTGCTGGTGACCTCGGGCGTCGTCGTCGCGCCGAGCGCGAATGCCGATAACAAGCGCCTCAACGAGAGCGTCTTCGTCAACATCTACACAATCCAGCAACAGGCCGGCTGCAAGACCGATCCCAAGATCAACCCGCAGTTGCGGCTGGCCGCGCAGTGGCACACCAACGACGTGCTCAACAACCGAGCGCTCGACGGCGATATCGGCTCGGACGGATCGACGGTGCAGGACCGGGCGAACGCCGCCGGGTTCAAGGGCATCGTGTCCGAAACGGTGGCGATCAACCCCGCGCTGTCGATCACCGGCATCGAGCTGATCAACCAGTGGTACTACCGGCCCGACTACATGGCGATCATGTCGAACTGTGCCAACACCGAAATCGGGGTCTGGTCGGAGAACAGCCTGGACCGCACCGTTGTGGTCGCCGTCTACGGCATCCCGACCTAGGTCTCAGAAGCCCAGCCGGCCAAGCTGCTTCGGATCGCGCTGCCAGTTCTTCGCGATCTTGACGTGCAGGTCGAGGTACACCTTGGTGCCCAGCAGCTTCTCGATCTGGATCCGGGCGGCGGTCCCGACCTCCTTCAGCCGCGAACCGCCCTTGCCGATGATGATGCCCTTCTGGCTGGAGCGTTCCACGTAGAGGTTGGCGTGCACGTCGATCAGGTCGTCGCGGCCTTCCCGCGGCGTGACCTCCTCGATCACCACGGCCAGCGAGTGCGGTAATTCGTCGCGCACGCCCTCCAGCGCGGCCTCGCGGATCAGCTCGGCCATCAGCACCTCTTCGGGCTCGTCGGTGAGCTCGCCGTCGGGGTAGAACGCCGGGCCGGGCGGCAGCTGCGTGGCCAGCACGTCGGTGAGGACGTCGACCTGCTCCCCGGTGGTCGCCGACACCGGCACGATCTCGGCGGCGTCCTCGCCCACGAGTTCGCTGACGGCGATCAACTGCGCGGCGACCCTTTCCTTGGACACCTTGTCGATCTTGGTGACGATGACGACCAGGGTGGTCTTGGGTGCGACGGCCCGGATCTGCTCATAGATCCACCTGTCCCCCGGCCCGATCCCCTCGTCCGCCGGTATGCAAAGTCCGATGACGTCAACCTCGGAATAGGTGTCGCGGACCAGGTCGTTGAGCCGCTTGCCCAGCAGTGTCCGGGGCCGGTGCAGTCCCGGGGTGTCGACGAGGATGATCTGGAAGTCGTCGCGGTGCACGATGCCGCGAATGGTGTGCCGGGTGGTCTGTGGCCGGTCCGAGGTGATCGCCACCTTGGAACCGACCAGCGCATTGGTCAACGTCGACTTGCCGGTGTTCGGCCTGCCGACGAAAGACACGAAACCCGAACGGAATTCGCTCATCTGAGTCCTACCCTGGCGAGTGTGCGGGCAGGTCGGAAATCACGTTGAGTTGTAGCCCGGGGCGCACACTCAACGCCCTCACCACACACTCGACGCGTCGCGGGCGGGGTCATGTCAGGTTTCCGGACCGGTCGGTGACGATGACGGCCGCGGTTGGCGACAGCTCGTGCACCGCCGCCACGCCGGGGTCGTCGGCCGATCCGCCGACCAGGACCGCGGCCTCCAGACCCGTTGCGCCGCTGGATACGGCGGCCGCCACCGCCGCCTGCAGCGCGCTCAGGTCCAACGCCGCCAGGGTCACTGGGGCGCCGGCATAGGTGCGGCCGTCGAGGTCGCGGACCGCCGCCCCGCTGGGCGCCTCGGCCCGGCCCATGGCGCCGCGGGCGAGGACCACCAGCTTGGCGTCCTCTGCATCGAGCGCCTCACTCATCGCCATCTCCCGCTTCGGGCTCGGTCTCGACGGGGCTCACCAGGATGGTGCCGACGCGTACTCGGCCGCGGTGGTCGTGGCCGCCTTCGGCCAGTAGCCGCAATCCGTGTGAGACGACCTCGGCACCTGGCAACGGGACGCGGCCCAGGTCCAGGGCCAGCAACCCACCGACCGTGTCGACGTCGAGGTCGTCCTCGAACTCCACACCGTACAGCTCACCGACGTCCTCGATGGGCAGTCGGGCCGAAACGCGGAAGTGCTTGTCGCCGAGATCTTCCACCGGCGCCACCTCGTCGGTGTCGTACTCGTCGGCGATCTCACCGACGATCTCCTCGAGCACATCCTCGATGGTCACCAGCCCCGCGATGGCCCCGTACTCGTCGACCAGCAGCGCCATATGTTTTCGGTCGCGCTGCATCTCCCGCAGCAGCTCGTCCAGCGGCTTGGAGTCCGGCACGAACACCGGCGACCGCATGATCTGCGCGACCGTGGTGTCGCGACCGCCGTTGGTGGAGTAATACGTCTGCCGAACAAGGTCTTTCAGATAGACGACGCCGACGACGTCGTCGACGTTCTCCCCTATGACAGGCATCCGGGAGTGCCCGCTGCGCACCGCCAAAGAAGTCGCTTGACCGGCGGTCTTGTCCGATTCAATCCAGACCATTTCGGTTCGCGGCACCATCACCTCGCGGGCGGGGGTGTCGCCGAGTTCGAAGACCGATTGGATCATCCGGCGTTCGTCGTCGGCCACCACGCCGCGCTGCTGGGCCAGGTCGACGACCTCGCGCAGCTCGATCTCCGACGCGAACGGTCCGTTCCGCAGCCCACGACCGGGTGTCAGGGCATTGCCGAGCAGGATCAGCAGCCGACTTATCGGGGTCAGCAGAACCGAGATGGCCTGCAGCGGAATGGCCGACGCCAGTGCGATGCTGTACGCGTGCTGGCGGCCCAGAGTACGCGGGCCGACGCCGATCACGACGAAGCTCGTCACCACCATGATGGCCGCCGCGGCCAACAGGCCCCATTCCAGGCCGAGGTCCTCGTACAGGTAGGCCACCAGCAGTACGGTGGCCGCGGTCTCGCAGGTGATGCGGAGCAGCACAATGAGATTGATGTAGCGGGGCCGCTCGGCCACGATCTGGGCGAGCCGGACCGCACCGGGCCGTTCGTCGCGGACCATTTCTTCGACCCGGGCAATGGACACGGTGCTGAGTGCCGCGTCGATGGCGGCGAACAACCCGCCGAGACCGATCAGAACGATCGCGCCGATCAGTGGAGCTAATCCGGTCACTGCTCGTCGAAATACCTTGACTTGTCCAACAACCGCCGGTCCTTGTCGGTCTGGCGGTCCTGGCGGTATGCCTCGACCTGTTCGGCGACCCACTCGGCGAGCAGCTCGCTCTGCAGCGAGAACATCTCTTTCTCC
>JAOPWF010000820.1 GCA_025965815.1 Mycobacterium sp. | reverse complement strand
GCCGATGCGCCTGCCTTCAGAACCACCGCTGCTCCGATTTCCTCGCCCAGTGACTCGTGGGGAATGCCGATGACCGCAACGGCGGCCACCGCGGGATGCTCATGCAGCGCCTCTTCGACCTCGCGCGGGTATACGTTGTATCCGCCGCGAATGATCAGATCTTTCTTGCGGTCGACGACGTAGTAGTACCCGTCCTTGTCTGCAATCGCGATGTCGCCCGTGGAGAACCAGCCGTCCTTGATCGCCTCGTCGGTGGCGTCGGACAGATTCCAATACCCCTTCATCACATTCGGGCCCTTGATCTGAATCTCGCCCGAGATGCCGGTCGCCACCTCATTGCCGTCCGGGTCGACGAGGCGTACCTGAACGCCCTCGATCGGGGTGCCGATTGATCCCGGGCGGCGTTCCGCGTCAGGGTGATTGAACGTCGCGGCAGGCGACGTTTCGGAGAGGCCGTAGCCCTCCAGGATGATCGCGTCGAAGGTCTTCTCGAAATCGTTGAGTACCGCGACGGGCAGCGCGGCGCCACCCGAAACGCATGTGCGCAGTGAGGCAATCGCCTCCGGCGAGAACTGATCGGCCACCGACAGCAGCGCGCTGTACATGGTGGGCACCGCCTCCAGCACTGTTACCCGGTCGCGCCGGATTCGCTCGATCGCCTTGGCCGGATTGAAGCGCGCCATCAGCGAAAGTCCGGCGCCGGCGGCGATCGCGGCGTTCATCGCACATGTCATCCCGAACACATGGAACAGCGGCAGGCAGGCCAGCACGACGTCCTCATCGGTCAGCTTCAGAAGGCGTCGCACGATGACCTCCTGGTTCGAGCCAAGGCTTCCGTGGGTCAGCTCGGCGCCCTTGGGCGTGCCGGTGGTTCCTGAGGTGTGAAGCACGACCGCGGTGTCGGAGTCAGCGCGCAGGACCGGCGCACCGTACTCCGGCAGACCACCCGTCAACCGCGACAGTTCGGCGTCGTCGACCAGCCACAGCTTCGCGCCGGCGCTCGCGGCGCCCTCGGTCGCAGCGCCGGCGAATCCCGGGCTACCGATCAGCGCCTTGGCGCCGGTGTTCGATAGGTAGAACTGCACCTCGCGACCCTGCATCAGCGGGTTCATCGGCACCACGATGGCGCCCATCCGCCAGCTGCCATAATACGCGATCGGTGCTGCCGCGATGTTCGGCAGCATCACGCCGACCCGATCTCCGGCGCCGATACCCTCGCGCTCGAGCAGCGTGGCCAGCCGGGCCGAAGCGGTCTCCAATTCCGCATAGGTCATCGCGTGCTCTTCGGTGATTGCCGCAGGCCGCTCAGGGATACGCGCGGCGCTGGCAACAAGATTGAGAGCGAGATTCGACATTGCGGCTCCATCCGCCCCGCTTGGGTGATAGTTCAATCGTCTCGACTGCGGGCCGCCCTGTCGTTGTTGCGCAGAACACCGCAGCCCCGGCGATGTTGTACCCACAAACAATCGGGCGGCGGCGAGACGGCGCAACAATGAATACCGCTGGCTCGCGCGGCTGTCGTCGCGCGGATCGTGGACACCGGAATCACTTGGAGCGGAAATGACCGAGACCCGACAGGCCCCGACTGCACGGTCGGGCATATTTCATCCCATCCTCGACGACGTCGTCTCCACCACGAAGAACTGGTGGTTGCTCCTTGTCGCAGGCGTGGCGTGGATCGTGATCGCGGTGGTGATCCTGCGCTTCGACTACGCCACGGTGGCGACGATCGCCACGCTTTTCGGATTCTTCAGCTTCCTGGCGGCAGCGAATGAAG
Organism: Mycobacterium sp.; assembly: GCA_025965815.1. Taxonomy (GTDB): domain Bacteria; phylum Actinomycetota; class Actinomycetes; order Mycobacteriales; family Mycobacteriaceae; genus Mycobacterium. The sequence goes on along the minus strand of JAOPWF010000820.1, from coordinate 2,540 downwards.
TCATGGTCGGCGCCGTCTCATCGAAGGGTTGGCGCGTTCTGCACTGGCTGCTGGCGGCGCTGTTCGTCGTCGTCGGTGTCTTCGCGTTCATCCGGCCCGACGACACGTTCGTCGGCCTGGCGGCCGTCATGAGCTTCTATTTCATTTTCCGTGGATCGTTTGACATCGCAATGGCATTCGCGGCCAGCAGGGCACCCGGGTGGTGGGTACTGCTGCTCGTCGGTCTCGCGGAGTTGGCAATCGGATTCTGGGCTGCCGGCTCATGGAAGGTATCCGTCACCGTGCTGGTGTCATGGGTTGCCGCTGGAGCGCTGATCCACGGCGTCGGCCAGATCGCGGCTGCGTTCGCCATGCGCAAGGTCGGCCATGGTGTTTCCGCCCTCGATGGACAGCACGGGAGCGCATGAAGTGACTGATTCGCCCATGACCGCGTGGCATGCAGAACTTGGCCGGTTGATTCCTCGTCGGCTCCTCAAGGGCACCGAAATGCACCACCCGGCGGTGCTCGACGAGGCGCACAAACGCAACGCGAGTTTCCAACTGCGAGTGGCCGACCAGATCACGACATTCGCCGGGTCGATGAGCTTTGTCTACATCCATGCGGCGTTGTTCGCGGTGTGGATGTTGTTCTTCGAGCACAGTCCGTGGCCGACGTTGACCCTGGTGGTCTCGCTCGAGGCGATCTTTCTGTCGACCTTCGTGATGATCGGCCAGAATCGGCAAGCCGCGTTCCAACAGGCGAAGGCCGATCACGACTACCAAGCAGAGGAACTGGAGCTCAAGACCAACACCGAGCTGACTCGGGAGATCCACAGACTCACAGCCGAATTGCACAGGCGTCTCATGGGTCCGGCGTCTGCTGATCACGGTCCTGCGTCTGCCACATGAGACGGCGGTGGACTTCAAATGCCAAGCAGAGCTCGGCGACATCGCGCGGACGCGATAGCGAGCGACCAGTACGCTGCTCAATCCGATGTAGCCGATACCGCACGGTGTTGGGGTGACAGAACAGCAATTCGCCTACCACGCGCAGTGATCCGTCGTTCTCCACCCAGACCCTGAAGGTGTCGAAGAGAATGTCACGCTCATTATGGGCAAGTTCGGCGAAGCACTCTATCGTTGGCGTCACGAGTTTGACCATCACCTCTGGCGCACTGACGGCGGCAGTGGCCATTATCGAGCCGTCAAACTGTGTCACACGCAGTCCCGGGTCAGGCCTGCCGCGCAGGGTGATCCTGGCGCATCGAAGCGCTTGGGCGGTCTGGCGCAGGTCGTCGAAGCGCGCGCTCACCCCGATCCGCGTCGTCGCTGTGCGGGACACGAGCGCCAACACACTCGCGAGATGTTTGTCCGTCTTGACGTGCACGATCCCGATCTGCAGATCCGGAAGCATCCGCCACGCGGAGAACACATCCAAGCTCCGCAGCTTCGATTCGACTTCCGGCAGAACCTCCATGCCGAGCTCGGCGACTTCGGCTGCGATGACGACATAGGGTCCCTCGGTGGGCAGCCGGAGGTAGTCGGCCGCTTCCCAAATGCTCCACTGTTCGAACAGTCGACCGCGCAGGACCGAGTCGATGAGAGCCGAGCGCTCGGACTCATCGCTGAGTACCCGGCGTGCCTTCTCCTCCCGATATGCGGTGGCCATAGCGTCGGTGTAAATATCTTGGGCAGCAGACACTTTCGCGGTCAGCACACGCAGAGCGTCGCCGTTGACGTGATCGCGCGTCCCGGATTCCGTCATCACCGCGTCCCATACGCAACGGAATCCGACGCGGTATGCCTCCATCAACGACGTGAGCGGCACTCCATCCCCGGCGCGCTGAATTCCCAGCTCCGCCGCGGCGGTTGGGTCGAACGCCGAATCGTCAGCGATCGCGGTGAAGATCGGTCCCATGTTCACGGCGCACGCACCGACGATGACCTCGAAGGGCACCGGTGTCGTCGTCTGGTAGAGCCTCACTTCCCGGGTGATTGCACGCGCAAGCACCGGTGCAAGTTCATCGGTTCGCCGGTAGAGCGCTTCTGCGATCTCCGAGACCTGCTGCTGTACCACGTGGCTATGCATGCGGGGAAGACTAGATTCCAACAGCCTCATCGCCATTGTCCTCCGACGACGAAGACCGCTGCGGTCATTGTAGGCCCGAGATGACCGCGTCGACCAGGCTAAGGGCCGTCCGATTGGAGCACAGCGGTGCCGTACCACTGGCAGGCCAGCAGGGCGAGTTCGACGTCGAGACGGTCTTCTTCGATGGGCCTGCCCCGCCTGGCGACCGCCCGGCCAATCCGGTATTTCACGGTGTTGAAGTGCAGGTCCAGCTCTTCGGCCGCTTGGTTGTAGCTCGACCCGCACCGAAGGAAGAGCCGGAGCGTCTCGCGCAGCCGGGCGTCGTTCTCGGTGTCCGCCGACAACTCACCGAGCACGTCGCCCACCCAGACCCTGGCCGCGCCGATGTCGACGCCAAGCAGCGCTGCCGCCGCCAAACCGGGGTCCGACGCTGCGATCACCGTCGCCCCGTGGGCACCGCCGGCGACCGCGA
>JAOPWF010000785.1 GCA_025965815.1 Mycobacterium sp. | reverse complement strand
TCAAGATCGACCGTCGCACACCAGTCGCGCGGAACGCCGAGGACTCCGCACCACGCCTGTTTGATGGGCACGTCCCGCGCCGCTGGGAACATGTCGCGCAGCAGCGTGGTCAGGGCATTGATTGTCCACTCCTGGGTTGCGCCGCGATCGTCGACCCGGGAACCGTAACGGTACGGAATCCCGCGGCCGCCCAGGGCGATGCGATTGTCGGCGGTGCGCTGCGCGTACATGTAACCGTGTGCATAGTCGCCGAGCAATTCGGCACCGGACCACCCGATGCTCTTCCTGACCGGATCGGGTAGTGGCTCGGTGACGATCATCGACGAATTCATTGGAAGCCAACTGCGCCGGTGCCCTTTGAGGCCCGCGGTCAACCCCTCGAGACAGCGCAGGACGATCCGCGCCTTCACCGATCAGCGGTCGGTGAACGCGCTGCCCTGGACGATCTGCTGGACCGTCGTCTGCTCGTAGATGACGACTCCCATCCGTTCGACGACCGCCGCCAGGCCCTGCACCAACTTCGCGGGCTGGACCCGAGCGCAGTGCGGGCTGAAAGAGCCGGCAAGCGCGCCGTCCACGACGATTCGAGAATCGAGATCCTCACGAGAGAGAACGCGGAAGTCGCCGGCTTGAGCACCCCACTGATGCTCGTACTTCTCTGCCTCGTGCAATCGTTCGACCTGTGCCCTGTTGCGGGCGACGTGCAGCAACCCGTCCTTGTGAATGTCGGCGTCGATCTTCTCGGTCGTCGCGATATCAATGACCTCGTCGACAGCCGAGCGCATGGCCTTGAGGAGGTCGACCACACCCTGATGTCCGTGACTGGCCGCGTATCCGTCCCGCGATCCCGCCAATTCAGACGAGAGCCAGCCCCCATTGCGACCGGACGCTCCGAAGCCGGCGAATTCCTTCTCCAGGATGACGATCCGAAGGTCCGGTTGCTCGCGCTTCAAGTAGTAGGCGGTCCACAATCCGGTGAAGCCGCCACCGACGATGCACACGTCCACGTCGCGGTCGCCTGGAAGGGGAGCCCTGGGTGCTGGAAGGCCGATGTCCGAATACCAATAGGACACCCCGCCGTTCTTCAGTGAGTGTGCGGTGTCCTGGGTCGCGTGGGCTGTTCTGTCGGTCATCAATCTGTGCCTTCGTATCGAGTTCGCCGGTTACGACGCACTACTGCTCAGTGCGGATGCCGCGGACGCTTTGGTGTTGCTCTTCTGTGGCTTCGCGGAGGCGGGGAGGAGAGCCGCGTCATCCGCCCGGAAGGTCAGCCAGATCTCGTCGCCGGTGCCGCAGGCGCTGACGCTTCCGGCCGGCTCCCGCACCAGCGCCTCACCTCCCCCGGCGAGGTCGACGTCCAATTTGCGGGAGCTGCCGAGATAGATCTCCTGGCGGACCCTGCCCCGCAGGATGTTGCCGTCCGGCAGTGGTTCCGCGATTCCGACCACGGTGATCCGTTCCGGGCGAACGATCATTGCTGCGTCGTCGCCGGCACTCACGTCGCCGCGACCAGCGAGGACGATGCGGCCGCCGACCTCGATGCCGAGGCCGCCCGTCCCCTCGATCGCCACTCCTCGGAAGATCGAGGACTCGCCGAGAAATTGAGCGACGAACACGCTCAGCGGGCGCTCATAGAGTTCGTGGGCCGTCGCAACCTGTTCGATCCGGCCCTCATTGAACACGGCGATCCGATCGGAGAGCACGAGAGCTTCGTCCTGGTCATGAGTGACGTAGACGAAGGTCGTGCCGAGCTCGGCGTGAATGCGCTTGATCTCCAGCTGGAGGGAGTCTCTGAGCTTCTTATCCAGTGCGCCGAGCGGTTCGTCCATCAGCAGGACCTGTGGGCCGTAGACCATGGCCCGTGCTAGCGCGACACGCTGCTGCTGGCCGCCGGAGAGCTGGCGCGGCATCCGATGCCCCAGGTCTTCGAGACCGACCGTCGTCAAGGCGGTCTCGACAAGGCGCTCACGGGACGCCTTCTGCACCCGTCGCTGACGCAGCGGATAGGCGACATTCTCGGCCACGGACATGTGCGGAAACAGGGCATAGTGCTGAAACACCATGCCGATGTTGCGCTTGTATGGCGGCAGCGACTGCACAGACTGCTCGTTGATCAGGAGGTCGCCCTCCGTCACCGACTCGAACCCCGCAATCATGTTCAGCGTCGTCGTCTTGCCCGATCCGCTCGGCCCGAGCAGCGTCATGAACTCGCCGGGTCGGGTGTTCAGGTCGATGGAGTCGACGGCCGTCACACCCCCATAGCGCTTCGTCAGCCCGTTCAGAGTGATGGATGCTCCGGGCGCGGACAGATCAACGGACATTATTCCTCCGTGAGACAGAGATGGCCGCTGCCGTGGTGATGACCGTGGTGACCGCAAGGATCAACGTGGCGGCGGCGGCGATGGTGGGATCCGTATCGCGGGTAACTGACGCATACATTTTCACCGGCAGGGTCTGCAGGTAGGGACTCTGGATGAACAGGGAGAGCACAACTTCGTCGAAACTGGTGACGAACGCGAACAGAGCACCGGAGATCACGCCTGGCGCGATGAGAGGAAGGATGATCTGACGGAATGTCCGCCACCGGTTGGCCCCGCAGATCGCCGCTACGCTCTCCAGGCGGCGGTCGAATCCCTGCAGGCTCGCCACCACGGGAATGATGACGAACGGCAGGGCCAGCATGCTGTGCGCAACGACGAAGCCGAAGGTGGTGCCCAGCAGATGCGCACGCAAGAAGAGTGCGTACAACCCAATCGCCACCACGATGACTGGCGCGATCATCGGGGCCAGAAGCACGGCGCGCACCGCCTGCTGGCCGCGAAAGGTCGCCCGAGTCAACGCCACGGCGGCCGCCGTGCCGCTCACCGTCGCGACGACGACCACCAGCAATCCCACCCTCACGCTGGCCAGGAGGGCGCCGGACCAGGCTGGGTCGGCGAAGAAGTTGGTGTACCAGCGCGTCGAGAAGCCAGTCGGAGGGAAGTTGAACGACGGTTTGTCGGTGAAACTGAGCGGGATGACAACCAGGGACGGCGCGACCAACCAGAGTGCGACGGCAGCGCAGAACACCAACAAGACGCCGCGCCAGATGCGAGCCGAGGTCCTCATGACGGATCGCCTCCGTTCTGCCGTCTGGTCAGAAAACGGATGATCGCAGCCAACACACCGAGAATGATCAGTGTGATCACGAGCAAGACCGCGCCCATCGCGCCGCCACGGCCCCATTGCAGGAGCGAGCTCACCTGGGTGAAGATCTGCTGACTGATGAGTGCGTTGCTCGGCGAGCCGAGCAACGCCGGTGTGACATAAAAGCCCAGGCTGCTGATGAACGTGATGAGCCCGCCTGCCGCGATTCCCGGCAGAGAAAGCGGCAACCAGACGCGGAAGAAGGACACGAACGGCTTGGCGCCCAGGCTCGACGAGGCCAGAACCAGGCGGCGATCGATATTCCTCATCACCGCATACAGCGGCAGGACGAAGAACGGCAACAGGATCTGACTCATTCCGATGACCACCCCGAGATTCGTTCTGATCAGGTGGATATGGCCTAGGCCGACTGCTACCAGTGCCCCGTAGACGGGACCGCTGTCCTGCAGCAGGATGATCCAGGCGAAGGTGCGCACCATCAGGCTGGTCCAGAACGGCACAACGACAAGCAGCGTCAGGACGGCGCGCACCCGAGGGCCGACCGCGACCATTGCACATGCGTACGGGTAGCCGAGCACGATGCAGATCACCGTGACGGTGAGTGCTGTCGTAAACGTCCGCAGCAGCACGGTGCGCTGAACGGGATCGCCGAGGTACCAGGCAAGATTGCCCAGTCCGGGTCCCGGGTCGGTGAACACGTACCAGACCATGATGCCCAGGGGGACGAGGAACACTCCGATCAGCAACAACCCACCGGGCGTGAGAAGACCGACCCGCGCCCACTTCTCATTTCTCGCCGTGCGCCTGGCGGCAGAGACGGAAGCGGCCTGCGGCCTCCGGATGTCTACGACAGCCATGATCTCCGCTTAGCCGGCCAGCCAGCTCGCGTATTGCGACACAAGCTCATCGTGATTCTTCGCCCACCAGGACAGGTCGAGCTTGAATGCGTCCTTGGTGCGCTCGGGAGTCGTTGTGAGGAAAGACTTGGCCAGGTCGTCCAGCACGGGCTTGGCATCCGTGTTCACCGGGCTGTATGACGTCAATTCGGTGAGTTTCGCCTGCTGCTGCGCACCGAGGTAATAGTTGATCGCAGCGAAGGACGCCTTCGGGTTGGGGGCGCCCTTGGGCACGGTGAGCACATCGGCTTCCGGCATCCACTGATTCCATATCGGCTTGTAGGCCGCGCCGTTCTTGACGGCCGAGTACGCGCGGCCGCTCCAGAGCAGACACATGTCGACCTCGCCGGATTCGAGGAATTGCTGCGCTTGGGCGCCGGTCGACCAGAATGCCGTGTCCTGCTTGATGGTCGACATCTTGGTCAGAGCCCGCTGCACGTCAAGCGGGTACATCTTGTCCGGCGCGACGCCGTCGGCCAGCAGTGCTCCTTCCAACACGCCCGCGTCAAGGTCCCCCATATCACCCTCGATGCCGCGCTTTCCCGGGAATTTCTTCGTGTCGTAGAAGTCTGCCCAGCTCGTAGGCGGGTTCGCTCCGTACTTCTTCGTGTTGTACATGATGATGAGGCCGTAACCCATCGCCGGCACTGAGCAGTCGTCCGTGATGGCACCCGCGGGAATCTTGCTCGTGTCCACGATGCTCTTGTCGAGCGGCAAGAACAGCTGCCCGCACTGGGCGG
>JAOPWF010000699.1 GCA_025965815.1 Mycobacterium sp. | reverse complement strand
CGACATCGTGCGCCAACACCTCGCCGTTCTCGCCGATGAACTTGCGTGTGGTGGTCAGCAGAGTGTTCAGGTCGCGCAGGGCGGTTGCCAACTCTTGATCGGTGTTGGTGAACGAGTTGGTGAACTGCGCCAGATCGTTGTTCAACGCGACGAACTGCTGGTCGCTCTTGTAGAGCGCGTTGACGAACAGCGCCAGGCTCTTCACCACGCCGAAGAAGTCGCCGCGGCCCTGGTTCAGGGTGGTGAGCGCCTCGGACAGGCTGTTGAGCGTGGTGTTGATCTCCTTGCCCTTGCCGGCGAGCCCGTCGGCGAATGATTCGATGACGCCGCCGAACGGCCCCTTGGGCTGCTGTGGCGTCGGACCTAGCTGAGTCAGGATCCGGTTCAGCGAATCGCGCAGCTGGTCGTACTCGACCGGCACCTGGGTACGGTCGAGCGGAATCACGGCGTTCTCGCCCAACACCGGTCCACCGGTGTAGGGCGGTGACAGTTGGATGTTGCTCGACGCCACCAGGGTCGGGTTCAGCACTGAGGCAATGGCGTTCGCCGGCACCTTGTACTTCGACTCGTAATGGAACGTCACCTTCATCTTGTCGCCGTCGGGCTCGATGCTGTCGATCTGCCCGACCTTGACGCCCATGATCTGGACCTTGTCGCCGGGATAGAGCGCAAGGGTCTCCGGGAAGTACGCGACGACGGTATTGGTCGTCACCTTCTTGTACACCTGCCAGCCGACGACGGCGGCCACCAGTGCCAGCACCACCACGAGCGTCCCGAGAATGATCCGGCCGCGGGAGACGTTCGGCAGCTTCATGTTTCGCACGTTGAAGATCGTCGACATCTGCTACCTCCCTCCGAGCTGATCTGGCGGGATAAAGGGCGGGTTGCCCGGGAACGGTGGCGTCCCGGCGGGGGGTACCTCCGGTCCCGGTCCCGGCGGCGGCGGTGGTCCGTTCAGCGGCGGCGGCGGCGGGGCGAATCCGGGAATCGGCTCCGGTCCAGGTGCGGGGCCCAGCGGCGTCGTGCGTGCTCCCGGCGGACCGGGCGCCAGCGGCGCAGGAGTACCGGGAACGTCCGGCGGCGCCTGGCCCGGAATGGCGGCACTCGGGACGCCTGGCGTGGGAGGAAGGCCGTTCGGGTTCGGCGGCGACGTCAGCACGTTCGGCGGCGGCCCGTAGTTCGGGCCGTACGGGTTGTCACCGAACGGGCCGTTCGTCAGCTGCGCACAGGGCAGCGGATCCCCGGGGCGGGGCAGGCCGTCGGCGGGTGGGGTGTACGAGCAGGGACTGCCCTTGATCACCGCGGGACCCAGGTCGGGACCCTCGATGACGCCGGGTGCCGGCGGCGGAGCACCGTTGGGGAACCGGGTGCCATTCGGATCCGGGAACCGGAACGCCGGCAGACCGGCATTGCGCCAGAACTCTTCGGGGTCGATGCCGCGCTTCTTGAACGCCGCATCGACGAACGGCTGCAGGATCTGGTATGGCAGCAGGTTGACCAGCATCACCTTGAAGAACGGACCAGACGCGAGCGCCTCGCCCAGCGACGCGGTGAACTTGCTCAGCGTGATGAGCGTCTCCGATAGGTCGAACTTGCGCTTCACCAGGACGTCGCTCACGACCTTCAGCTGTTCCAGCACATGGTTCAGATTGGGGTTGTCGTTGATGAAACCCGCAACTTGATTGGAGAAGGCCGACACCCGCTCGAGCAGCAGGTCGATCGCCCGGCCGCGCTCGTTGACGGCCGCCAGCAGAGTCTGCGCGTTCACCAGCAGGTTGTTGATCTGCTCGCTGCGGTCACCGAGGACGGTGGCGACCTTGTTGGCGTTGGCCAGCAGCGCCTTGACCTGCTCGTCGCGCTTGCCGATCGTGTCGGAGAACCGCTGAACACCCTTGAGTGCGGCACTCAGGTTCGGGTAGGTCTGGTCGATGGTCTCCGACAGCACGTTCAGCGACTTCTTGACGGTCTCGACGTCCCAGCCCGACGCCGCCTTCGTCAGGTCGAAGAACGCGTCATAGATCTGGTACGGCGTGGTCGTCTGGCCTAACGGCAGCACCCCGGAAGCGCGCAGGAGCTGTGAGCCCTTGGGTTCGATCTCGAGGTCTTTGCGCCCCAGGATGGTGTCGGTCCGGATCGCCGCGCGGCTCTCGGTGCCGATCTGGGTACCGCCGAGCGAGAAGCCGATCAGGACCTTGTCGCCCTGGATCTCCATGGACCGCACCTCGCCGACGTCGACGCCGGCGATTCGCACCTTGTCACCGGAGTTGAGCTGGCCGGTGTCGGTGAATTGCGCGTAGTAGGTCGGCTTGGCGAACAGCATCGGCACGCTCGCGAAGCTCTGCCCCACGCCGATGACGAGCAACAGGATGATGATGCCCTTCAGCCCGTTGCGAACCCGGATCGAACCCTCCAGCGTCCTCATTGCGGCGTGCACCTGCCCGTCGGCTGCGAGAAGAGTCTGACCGTGCGTACCGGGCCGCCGGGTTGTAGGCCGTTGAGTTTGAGGCTGATGTCGCAGGCGTAAAAGTTGAAGAAGTCGCCGTAGAGGCCGCCGGCGCGACCGAGGGTCTTCAATGCGGTCGGCACCTTGAACAGCAGGTCGTCGAGCTGGTCGTGCTGGTCGACCAACGGCTGCTGGATCGTCTCCAGCTGCCCGACGGTGTCTTTCAGCAGCGGCCGGTCGTCGGCCAGCAGACTGGCGATGGTGCCTGCGGCGTTGCTGATGTTCGCGGTCGCATTGGCCAGCGGATCGGCCCGGTTCTTCAGTCCGGTGATCAGGACCTCGAAATTGTTCACGGTCTGGTCGAACTCGGTCTGGTGCTTGACGACCGTCGCCAGCACGGTGTTGAGGTTCTGGACAACCTGGCCGATCGCCTGATCACGGTCGGCCAGGGCCGAGGTGAGCGATGCGGTCTGGTTGAGGATGTCGTTGATGGTGCCGCCCTGACCCTGGAACACGGTGATCAGGGACTGCGCGATGTTGTTGACCTTGTCTGGGTCGAGCGCCCGGAACAGCGGCCGAAACCCGCCGATCAGCGCGTCGAGGTCCAGTGCCGGTTCGGTCCGGTCGAGCGGGATCGTGCCGCCGGCCGGCAGGCGCTTCTCGCTGTCGCCACGCTTCAACTCCAGATAGCGGTCACCGATCAGGTTCAGATAGCGAATGGACGCGGTCGTCCCCTGGAACATCTCCAGCGATCGCTCGACGCTGAAGTCCACCTTGGCATGCTGTCCACCGTCGATCAGCTCCACCTTGGAGACCTTG
>JAOPWF010000690.1 GCA_025965815.1 Mycobacterium sp. | reverse complement strand
GGTGGCCCACGCCGTCGCCGAGAAACTCGGCTATGCCAAGGAGGATGTGCGGTGGGTCCGGGTCCCCTTCAGTGTGGCGATCGGGCCGGGTCCGAAGTCCTTCGACGCCGACCTGTCCCAGTTCTCCATCACCGACCAACGCAAGGATGCGGTCGACTTCTCTTCGGCCTACTTCGATGTCACCCAGGCCGTCGTGACGGTCAAGTCGTCACCCGCCGCAGCGGTGCGCACTGTCGACGGGTTCAAGAATCTGCGGCTCGGCGCACAGGTCGGCACCACCAGCTACACCGCGGCCGCCGCGCTGAACGGCAGTGTGCCGGTTAGGGTTTACAACACCAACGCAGACGCGAAAATGGCGTTGCTCAATGGCCAGATCGACGCACTGGTGCTCGACCTGCCGACCGCCTTCTCGGTGCAGGGTGAACTCAACGACGGTGTCATCGTGGGCCAATTGCCCAGCAGCGCAGACAAATCCGAACAGTTTGGGATCGTGCTGGACAAGGACAGTCCGCTCACCAAGTGTGTGTCGACGGCCGTCGACCAGCTCGGTGACGACGGTGTGCTGTTCAAGCTGCAGAAGGTATGGCTGACCGGCGCCGCTAACGCCCCGATGCTGCCGTGAGCAGGCCTGCGGACGGCTAGGGGTTGCCGGGCGGCGGTCCCGGCGGGCCGGGGGCCAGCGAATCGCACGCTTGCATTGCCTTGTCCCACGTTTGCTGGTCGACGCCGGGCGGCGCGGAGGCGGGGGCCCCGGGCGGCGGCGCGGGCACGCCGTTGTCCTCCAGGCACCTCGCGTACGCGCCGTGTCCGGCGGGGCGTTGTTCGCCGGTGGTCGTCGAAGTGGAGGTGGCGGTCTGGTCGGGTCCGGTCGTGCTCGGCGAGCAGGCGACCGTCCCACTGAACAGAGCCGCCGCGGCGACGGCACACGCGGTCAGCCGGATACAACGCAGGGGCATGGAGTGTCCGCTATCCGGCGTAGCGCGAGAGCCGGGCCGACAGGTGCGGTACCAGGCCACCGTCGGCGTCCACGCGTTCTTCGACGTAGGCCAGATCGCCGCCCTCGACGATGCCGTAGAGCCGCTTGGCCCCGCCGACCAGCATGCCGGACTTGCTGCGCGCCAGGGCGTCAGTCACCAGCTCCCAGGACGACTGGTTGAGCGGCCTGCCGTAGAACAACTCGACGTAGCCCGCGGAGTTGGCCAGCAGGAGTTCGATCGCCTGCGATTCGGTCGGATCGTTCGGGTCGTTGACGAAGCGCCAGAACCCGGTCTCACGCAGCGCGGGCTCGTCGTACTGGCCGGATTCGTTCAGCCGCCACGACCGCGCCTCCCAGTTGAGGTAGTCGCCGCCGTCGTGGGAAACCACGATCTGCTGGCCGAACCGGTAGTCGCCGTTCGGGCCGCGGCCCTCACCTTCACCGCGCCACACCCCGACCAGCGGCAGCAGCGCCAGCAGTGCATCGTGCAGGTTGGCACCTTGCCGAAGGTTGGCGGTGTCCGCCGGCACGGGCAGGTCCTCGAACACCGGCACGTTGCGGGCGGCCGTCGTCTTAGCCCGTTCCGCCGCTGCGGCGAGCGTGCTGTCGCCTGCAGCGGAGTCGTCAGCGGAGGTCACGACTCGTCGGTGATGAGCCGATACAGCGCGTACAGCGCAAACCAGGTGACGGCCACAACGCACGCCACCAGCATGATCTCGTAGAAGAGCACCACGGTAGCGAGTCTAGCTGGCCACCGACCGAGAGCTCGCGCCCAGCCGGTCAGGCAATCTTGACGTCAACCTCGTGGATGCCCGCGCCCGACGGCGCAACCAAGGCGTCGCCGTTGCCGGCCGACGACAGTGCGCGCAGCCGCCACGACCCCGGTGCCGCGAAGAACCGGAAGTCGCCGGTAGCGGACGCGACCACTTCGGCGGTGAACTCATCGGAGGAGTCCAGCAGGCGCACGAAGGCACCGCCCACGGTCTGGCCGGAGCCGTCGACGACGCGCCCGGTGATCACCGTCTCCTTCTCGAGGTCAACGCTGGCCGGCAACGTCTGTCCTTGCTTCGGTGCAGAGCACATATCAACTTCCCAACTCGATCGGGGCACCCACCAGGGAGCCGTATTCCGTCCAACTGCCGTCGTAGTTCTTGACGTTTTCGTGGCCGAGGAGTTCGGCAAGCACGAACCAGGTATGCGACGAACGCTCACCGATCCGGCAGTACGCGATGGTCTCCTTGGACCCGTCCAGGCCGGCCTCGGCGTACAGTTTCGCGAGGTCCTCGTCGGACTTGAACGTGCCGTCCTCGTTGGCCGCCTTGCTCCAGGGCACGTTGATGGCGCCCGGGATGTGGCCGGGTCGCTGGCTCTGCTCCTGCGGCAGGTGCGCCGGCGCGAGGATCTTGCCGGAGAACTCGTCAGGGGAGCGGACGTCGACCAGGTTCTTTGCGCCGATGGCGTCGATGACCTCGTCGCGGAACGCCCGGATGGTGGTGTCTGGGGCCGCCGCGGTGTACGAGGTCGCCTGACGGGAGACGGTGTCGGTGGACAGCGGCCGGCCGTCGAGCTCCCACTTCTTGCGCCCGCCGTCAACCAGTTTGACTTGAGGGTGGCCGT